>NZ_AKJO01000003.1:0-152450 GCF_000282295.1 Pseudomonas sp. GM33 | reverse complement strand
GAGCCGAGGCTCGCCGCCAGCGTCAGGACGTGGCTGCGATCCTCCAGCGGGCTGTCGATGGATTGCAGGCGCAAGGTGCCGAAGGTCAGCGTCCCGGTCTTGTCGACTACCAGCGAGGTCAGGTCCGCCAACTCTTCGAGGAACGCAGAACTGCGGATCAGAATCCCGTGGCGTGCCGCCACCGCCACACCCGCAATCGCCGTGGCCGGCGCCGACAACACCAGCGCACAAGGACAAGCCGCCACCAACACCGCGAGCATTGCCTGGGCGTTGTTGGTGATGAACCAGGTCACGGCCGCCAGCAGCAATACCAGCACCATGTAGCTGCCGGCATAGCGCTCGAGCAAGCGGGTAATGGGCGGCTTCGAACGCTCGGCGTTTTGCATCAGGGCAATCACTTTGCCGAGGGTCGACTCATGGCCGGTGCGGGTCACTTCGATTCGCAACAGACCATCGAGGTTGATCGCGCCACCGAACACCGACATGCCGACACCGGCCTCCATCGGTACCGATTCGCCGGTAATGGAGGCGGTGTCCAGACTGGCCTGGCCAGACAACACCCGGCCATCCGCCGGTACCCGGTCCCCGGCGCGCACCTCGACCCGATCACCGGCCTTGAGCGTGCCGTTGTCGACTTCGATGATGGAGCCGTCCGCCTGAATCTTTCGCGCGTGGCTGCGGGTCAGTTTACCGAGGGCGTGAATAGCCTCCTGGGAACCGATCACGCTGCGCTCCTCCAGCACGTGGCCGAAGATCATGATGATCGGCAACAGGGCCGCCGTCAGCAGATCCCCGGTGGCCCAGGCACCCAGCATGGCCAGGGCGATCAATTGATCAGTGATGCCGTGCAGGCTTGGATAACGCAGGCTGTACCAGGCCGAACGCATGACCGGTACAGCAACCAGCAACGAAGCAAACCCCAACAGCAACTGACTGACACCGGTCTGCTCCGGCGCCAGCCAACGCCAGATCAGGCCCAGCGCAAGCAGGCCCAATGCGAGCATGGCCAGGGTCAACTGGCGCGCGGCGCGGCGTTGTTCAGCCGAAGACAACAGGCTCGGTGCGGCGGCGGTTTGAACGGTCATTGTGCAGCTCCCTGAATGATCAGGCGGGAATCGTCTTGGGGATCGACCGTGGTGACTGAACCGGCCTGGCCGAGAATTTTCGGCATGCGCTCGCGATAAATGCGCAGCAACATCTGCGGGTCGATACCTTGCTGCTCCGCCTTGGCCAGGCTCAACACGGTGGCCGTATCGGCAGACGCTTTGGCCAGCCGTTCACTCGCCTGGGCATGGGCCACTTGCAGCGTACGGTCGGCTTGCTCGTTGGCGGTTTGCGTCAGCTTCTCGGCTTCGGTGCGTGCATTGGCGACCGCCTTATCGGCTTGCTGGCTGGCGGTCAGTACCGCGTTGAAAGCGTTCACTGCAGGGCTTGGCAAACTCGACTGCACATCGACCCGTGCCACTTCGATGCCCAAGCCTTGCCCTGTTGCAGTGAGTTCGGCCAGCCGTTGATTGATGCCCTGCACCAGATCACCGCGCAAGCGCTCCCGTCGTTCCGCCGCCTGGCTATCGGCACCGATCAGTTCCGGACGAGCGACCAGAATGGTGTCCAGATCCCGTGCGGCCGTGAGCGCCAGTGCGCTGCGGGTCACCAGCCGATCCAGAGCCGGCAACACATGTTCGCCCTGAAGCACAAACGCATAGGGCTCGGTGACCTTGTAGAAAACCCGCACATCGAGTTGCACCACGCCGGCGTCACCCGTTAACAGATAGCCGGAGCCTGCGAGGGCATCGCTGATGGGCGTGGCAAAACTGGCCACACGATCAGCCTGCGTCGCGGCATCACTGCGCAACAGACTTTCCACTCGACGCTCGATCACCCGATCCGCCGCCGGCAACAAAATCACCTGCTCGAAGGGTTGCGGCCAAGCCAGAAGCAGCCCGGCATTCTGAATGCGATCCAGCGCGCCGAAATGCAAAACCACGGCGCGGTTTTGTGGATCGATCTGCCGCACATTGGAAAACGCCCACGCCAATGCCGCCAACACCGTCACCGCGTACAGGGCAATAAACGCCAGGCGCCCGGCTTGAATCCAGGGGCTGCTCAACTCATTTGTTCCACGTGGAACCAAACTCATGGCTGTGATCCGGACTTGATGTCGAGGCTCGGCGGACCGTCAACCAGCACCCGGAACGGTGCGGCGTCGGTGCGCAGAATCAGCTTGGTGCCCGGGGTCACCACAGTGCCCAAGGTGTCGAGCGAGCGCAGCAGGTTGTAAAGCTGCGGTGAAGCCGCATAGGCGCGACCATAAATCTGCGCCGCTTCGACCCGCGATTGCGCTTCGATATCTGCCGCTTTCACTGTGGCATCAGCCTGCACAATTCGCGCATCACGTTCGGCGGCAGAACGAATTTGTGCGGCTTCACGCTTACCGATGGCCGTGCGTTCAGTGGCGATGGTTTCACGCTCAGCGCGCATCCGGTCGACAGTCGCGGTGAGCGTTACCGAAGGCAGCGTCAGTCTTTCGATACCGACCTGCAACACGCGCACGCCATACGTGGTGAGCAACTGCTGATCGATTTGCTTGCGCAGTTGCGCTTCGAAATCGGCGATGCGTACCTGGCTGGCATCGGTATTGACCAGGCTCGCCAGATCGAAACTGCTGGCGGTGGTCTCCAGTGCGGAGCCGACAAAGGTACGAATCTGTCGTGCAGCCTCATCAGGCTGGTTCTGCACCGCCCGCATGAAACGTTGCACATTGTCCGGATCGCCTTGCACCTGCCACGCCACATAGGCCTGGACGATAATGCGCAAACCGTCCCGGGTGCCGACATCCTGCAAACCGCTGGACGTGGTGCGCAGCCGCAGATCCACCGGGATCGCCGCCTCGAACGGTGCCGGCCAGCGCCAGCCCAGCCCCGGCTCCAGCAAAACCCGTGAAGGGTTGCCGAAGCGCGTGATCATTGTGGCCTCCCCCGAACGCACCTGCACCAGGCTCGCCGCGGCGACGGCAAACGCCACCAGCAATGCCGCCCAGCCCATGCGGCGCCACGGGAATGGACCGGCCTCTTGCGGATCGCCGTGGTGATGATGGTGATGGCCGTGATGGTGATGCCCGCCATGGCCGTGATCGTGGCCGCTGTGGTCATCGTGATCGTGCGTCTGGGACTGGCTCAATTGGCAGCTCCTGGATGAACGGTTTTACGCGACGGCGCGGGGTCAACCGGCGGCGTGAAAGTACGGAGGTCGATGGTCGGCGCATTGCTGCTGCCGCCCAGACGATGGTCCAGCACCAGCAATCTGGCGTTGGCCAACCCCTGGGACAACTGACTGAAATATTGCTCCAGCACAAAGGCCTGGCCAGCGCTGGCATAGGCTTTCTGCTCGGCGTTGAATTTCAGGTCCGCAGCCTGAGCGCCCGCATTGATTTCACGGGCGCTGGCCGTCGCCTGATCGCCGGCGATGCTGGCCTGCAACTGCGCCTGGTTAGTGGCTTCGGCGGCGGCACCACGTTCACGGGCAATCAAGGCTTGCGCCCCAATCTGCGCCGCTTGCACGCCGTGATAGGCGTTGGCGGCACCGGCCGGCGGGTGAATCGCCTCGACCACCGTGGCGAGAATTTCCACGCCGCTGTCGAGTTTTTTCAGGTCCGCCTGTACGGCGCGGCCGATTTCTTCCGCCAGCCCTACCCTGTCCTCCCCCAGTAAACCGTCGAGGGTGCGCGAGGCAAAATCGTGAACCAGGATTCGGCTGGCGGTGCTGCGAATCAACATCGGCACATCGGCACTGTTATAGGTCGCGGCCAATGCCGCCTCATCGCTCAGACCGATGCGATAAACGAAGCGCACATCCATGTTGACGATCTGAAAGCTCTGCCTGTCGGCTCGACTGCTGGCGATCACCTGGGATTTGTCGTTCACATGGCTGGCGTCCCACAGGCGATTGGCAATTGCCGGGGCCGGGCCTTCGGCAGGGTCTGCCTGGGTAGGGGGCGTGGTTTCGCCAACACTGGTGGCCAACTCGTGAACCACGCCATTCTCGACGCTCAACACCCGGCCCAATGGCCAAGGCAGGCCTAGATGCAAACCGGGGCCAAACACCTCCACCGGCTTGCCGAATCGTTCATAGATGCCGCGCCCTTGCAGCGCAATTTCGTGAATGCCCGTCAGCGACCAGCCAACCAGCGAAATCACCGCCAACACGGGAACGAGAGCTCGACGCATGTACGTGAAGGCCCAGATCTGCCGCAGATCTATACCGAAGCGGTTGTGTAATTCGTGCTGCAACGCCAGCAATGGCTGTGGTGGCCAACGCAGCATATCGGCGACAAAGCTGCGCGCCAGTAACTCCGGCTCAAGGCGTTCACGGCGCGGACTGAACAATGACAACACCGCACGCAGCAACAATTCTGCCGCCACCAGCCCCGGCAACAGTCCGGACAACACCGCCAGGCGTACGGGCCATATCGAGGATTCATCGGCAAACAACAGACAAAACGCAGCGAGTAGCAGGCTGATGATCGGCACACGGGTCAATTGCGCCAACGCGGCGGCCTCAGGCCATTGCGCGGTGTTTTCCTGCGCCAGATGACGCTCCATCACCAACAGGCCGAAGGCCAATAGCAATGAGCATGCCGCCCCGATAGTGGCCGCCAACCCCAGCGCTGCCGGGGGCAACGAAAGGTCCCAGGTCTGTTCGACGCCCAATACTGCCAACAACGCCCAACCGCCAAGCCACAGCATCGGCGCGCCCATTTGCCCGAGCAGGTTGTGCGATTGCCGACTGATCCGGTCCAGCAAACGTTCATACCAGCCCAAAGGCTCGGCAGATTCGTCGACAACGACCACCGGCGCCACGGGATTCATGGCGCGGGCACGCCATTGGGCGACCCACCAGGCCGATTGCAAGCCCGCCATCAACACCACAAACGCAGCGCTCAAATTCAGCAACAACGCTGGCCACAACGTTTTCGAGGCGAACAGCCCGGCAAAAAACGCCAGCAACGCACCCACGGTGGCGAGTACGCCCGCACCGATGGCGAACTGGCGCAAACGCCGCCCTTGAATGAACGCCTGCTGAAAACGCGGCAATCCGGCCAGCGGCGTTTCATCAACATCGAGATCGACTTGCATACCACCCCAGAGCGTCTTCGCTTACAGGACAATTCGTTACGATATAACGGAAATAGTGAAATTTCCGTATTCAAGCGCGCTATCTAAAGATGCCCAACCTGTCGCTAACCTGAAGCCTTGACCGAAAGGTTGCGGCGCAAATATATTACGCTCGTAATATTATTCAGGAACTACTTTTACCCATCCCCTTTCGATCCAGGAGTACATCCATGAGCACTTATGACGTCGTGATACTCGGCGGTGGCCCCGGCGGTTACAACGCGGCGATCCGCGCCGGACAACTGGGTCTGAAGGCGGCCTGCGTGGAAGGGCGCGCCACACTCGGCGGCACCTGCCTGAATGTCGGCTGCATGCCATCCAAGGCATTGCTGCATGCCTCCGAACTGTACGACGCGGCCATGGGCGCGGAATTCGCCAATCTGGGGATCGACGTCAAGCCCAGCCTCAACCTCGCCCAGATGATGAAGCAAAAGGATGAAAGCGTTACCGGGCTGACCAAGGGCATCGAGTTTCTTTTCCGCAAGAATAAAGTCGACTGGATCAAGGGCTGGGGCCACATCGACGGGCCGGGCAAAGTCACGGTGACCGACACCGCCGGCGGCAAGACTGAGTTGAACGCCAGAGACATCATCATCGCCACTGGTTCCGAACCCACTCCCCTGCCCGGCGTAGACATCGATAACAAGCGCATCCTCGACTCCACCGGCGCCCTGGCGCTGACCGAGGTGCCCAGGCATCTGGTGGTGATCGGCGCTGGCGTGATCGGCCTGGAGCTGGGTTCGGTCTGGCGACGCCTGGGGGCGCAGGTGACGGTGGTCGAGTTCCTTGACCGGATTTGCCCCGGCGTCGACATCGAAGCAGGCAAAACCCTGCAACGCTCCCTGAGCAAGCAAGGCTTGAGCTTCAAGCTGAGTTCGAAAGTGACCAGCGCCACCACCTCCGCCACCGGTGTACAGCTCAGCATCGAGCCTGCCGCAGGCGGCACTGCCGAGTTGCAGGAAGCGGATTATGTATTGGTGGCCATCGGGCGCCGACCTTATACACAGGGCTTGGGCCTGGAGAACGTCGGCCTCGCCACGGACAAGCGCGGCATGCTTGCCAACAAGGGGCATCGCACCGAAGCCGCCGGGGTCTGGGTGATTGGTGACGTGACCTACGGCCCCATGCTCGCGCACAAGGCCGAGGACGAAGCCATGGCCTGCGTCGAACAGATGGTCGGCAAGGCTGGCGAGGTCAACTACAACCTGATTCCCAGCGTGGTCTACACCAAGCCGGAGCTGGCCAGCGTCGGCAAGACCGAGGAGCAGCTCAAGGCCGAAGGCCGGGCGTACAAGGTGGGCAAATTTCCGTTCACTGCCAACAGCCGGGCGAAGATCAACCATGAAACCGAAGGCTTCGCCAAAGTGCTGGCCGATGAGCGCACGGACGAAATCCTCGGCGTGCATCTGGTCGGCCCGAGCGTCAGTGAAATGATCGGCGAGTATTGCGTGGCCATGGAATTCAGCGCCTCGGCCGAAGACATCGCCTTGACCTGCCACCCACACCCGACCCGCTCCGAGGCGTTGCGCCAGGCGGCGATGAATGTGGAGGGGATGGCGACGCAGATGTAGAGCTTTAAGCGTTGCAGTGACTGTTCTATCGCCTTCGAGAGCAAGCCCGCTCCCACATTGGTTTTGTGGCGCACACAAATCAAATGTGGGAGCGGGCTTGCTCGCGAAGGCAGACGACTCGGTCTAAAGCGGCAAATGCTCCAACGGCAACGCCCCCGGCGCCTTCACCGTATGAATCGCAAAGTTGCTGCGGATGTCGCTCACCCCCGGCAGCTTCAGCAAACGCCCGGTGAGAAACCGGTCATAGGCACGCAAATCCGGCACCACCACCTGCAGCAGAAAATCCGATTCCCCTGATACCAGGAACGCCGAAATCACCTCGGGCAATGCCGTCACCGCCAGGCGAAAGGCTTCGGCCTGTTCGTCGTTATGGCGCTCGACCTTGACCCCGACAAACACCGTGAGCCCCAACCCCACTTCGTCGCGATCCAGATTGGCCTGATAGCCGCGAATCACCCCCGCCTCTTCAAGCATCCGAACCCGGCGCAAGCACGGCGATGCCGACAGGCCGATCTCGTCTGCCAGCTGCACATTGCTCAGGCGGCCGTCCCGTTGCAGTGCGGCGAGAATCTTGCGGTCGTAGGCGTCGAGTTTCATGGCTTGGCAGATTCCGATGGTACATGCGAAAGAAAGTGGCAGATTATGCCAATACAGCCGCCGATAGAAGCTGACAACGCAAGCACCTGCCCTGCCCTCCGGCCCTAGACTGGCACTACCGAATCGACAACGAATGGGGGTGCAACGTGGACGGACTCTGGATGTTTTTCATGGCGCTGGCGGTGGTCTATCTGTTGCCGGGGCCTGACATGATCCTGCTGTTGCAGACGGGTGCCCGCCAGGGAAAAGGCGCCGCGCTGGCCACCGCCGTGGGGTTGGGCATCGCCCGGGGTTGTCATGTGGGATTGGCGGCGCTGGGGTTGGCGGCGCTGTTCAAGGCGGCGCCCTGGACCTTCGATGTGGTGCGCCTGGCAGGCGCCGCGTACCTGCTGTGGATCGGCATTCAGTGCCTGCGGACGACGATGCTGCCGAACCTCGGCAGCGCCGACACAACCGGCGAAAAACCGCGCTGGAGCATCGCCATCCGGCGTGGCTTGCTGACCAACCTGCTCAACCCCAAGGCATTGTTGTTCTGCTCGGTGCTGCTGCCGCAATTCATCAACCCACAAGCCGGGCCGGTGCTCGGACAGTTTGCGACCCTGGGCGTGGTGCTGGTCGGTGTCGGTCTGCTGTTCGACAGCACCTACGCCCTGATTGGCGCGGCACTCGGCCGTTGGCTGCAACGCAGCCCTTCAGCCCAGCGCCTGCAACAATGGTTGTTCGGCAGCCTGTTGATCGGTTTCGCCGTGCGGCTGACCTTTGTGCAACAGGCTTGAACCTCACGGCGCCTTGCGGCGGCGACGCTTGAACAGACACAGCGCGACTGCCGCGAACGCCAGTACGCTACCGACCTGCAACGGCGTCTTGTAGGGGCGCAAGGCTGAACGCGCCGCGTCGGTGACTTGAGTCACGTAGCGCTTGTCGGCGTTCTCGAAGTCGGGGTACGGGCATTGGTGGCCGAAGTCGGCGGCCCACTCCACGTAAGCCCCTTCTTTGACGTAACGCTGATAAATCGCACGTTGCTCCTCTAGGCTGCTGTTCCACCCCGAGGCCTCGCACAGCACCGCCGCAAACGCCTGACTGGTGTGAGGCAAGTTATCCGCTGCCCTGCTCGCCAGCGCCGTGGCTACGAAGCGATAGTGATAACGCTGATCGGGCTGGGCGGCGCTGGCCTGCTGACGCTTCAATTCATCTTCGGCCATCAATGGACCGACTTTGAGTTCAGCGTTTTCAAGGATGTAATTACCGCCGAACGTGGCGTAATCCGGCGCCATTTCGTAGCCCAGAATATCCATGCCCCACTCACGCGCCGTCCAGGCGGCATTGAACAGTGCAGCGGCCCGACGGGTCGGCCACCAGGCTGAATCTGCCGCCTGGCGTTGCTCGCCGTACAACCTGGCCTTGTGCCGCAAGCCGTCATTTTCGAAGTACGCCAGCGCTTGCTCGTAATGGCCTTCGCGCAACAAACGCCGCCCCAGCAGATTGCGCAGGCTCGCTGCCACTGGCAAGGGCACGTAGTTGTCACGTTCCTGCTGGGTGAGCGGTGGCGGGGCCGGCACTTGGGTGTCGACGTAGTGCTTGAGCTCTTCGAGGGTCAACACGCGTTCGGCAACGGTGGCGGCGTCGAACCAGTAAATGCTTTGGCTGCGATACAACTGATCGAAGGCTTGCAGGTAATCCCCGCGCTGCAGGGCGAGGATCGCACTTTCACCCTCGACCCGGCATTTGGGCTGGAGCGTTTCGTAATCGTAGTCCGGGGTTCGCCGCTCGCCCCAGGACTCATTCTGCGGAAAGGCCTGGGCCGCTTTGGCATAGGCTGCGGCGGCTGCGTTTGTATCGCCGTCGCGCACCGCCAGTTTTGCCCGCAGCCACCAGGCCAACCCGCCATCGCCGGCATGCTCGAGGAACGCCTTGGCGCTGGCGTAATCGCCCTGTTGATAATTCATCGCCGCCAGGCGGTCGGCGTTTTCGAGACTGCCGCGCGTGCTGTTTTGCAACAGCTTGATCATTTTCTGTTCGTTCGGTGGTTGCTCGCCAAACGACCAGCCCAAGCGGCTAATCAAGGACGCGGTCACCAACTGCTGCACGGGCTGACCCTTGAGCAACTCGGCTACTTGATCCTCCGGCAGCGTCATCAGGTCCGCCATCAACAGCTTCAACGAGGAATAGCCCACCGCGGAGCCGTGCAGATTCTGCGTGGCGTACAGCTCGATGGCTCGGTTCCAGTCGCCGGCAGCGCGCACGACCCGGGCTTCTTCGCCGAGGCTGGCGACACCCAGTTCCAGCGGATCGCTGAAGCCGTCGATGCTCAGTTGCCGGGTTTGCTCGAAGGCCTTTGCCGATTGTTCGAGCAAATCGGGCGCCGCATTGGCTTCGGCACTCATGGCGAACAACGCGCGCCCCAGCGAGTAAGCCGCCCAGGTGCTGCGCGAAGCCCGTTGCTCGGCGGGCAAGGCCAGCACTTTCTTGAAATACCCGGCGGCCAAGGCATTATCACCGGCGCCAAATGCCACAGCGCCCGCCAGGTACCACCTGAGCTCGAGCGGCAGTTGCGCGCCTTCGGCTTCAACCTGATGGGCATCCGTCAGGCCGCGCAGGTGTTTCACCAGCACTTGTTGTTCAGCGGAAAGGCCCGCCTGTTCGGCCTGATCCCGTAGCGCTACCGCGTCAGGTTGATCGCTGTAGTCGGCGCCAGCAGTGACGCTCTTCAAGCCGTTGATGGCGTGGCCGAGGCGGCTGATTTCAAAGCTGAAGTTGCCTTCGGGCAGTTCCGTCAGCGACTGGCCACGGTTATCCAGCAGGCGCATGGGAAAGTCCGGGCCGCAGGCCAGCGCCGAGCCCAGCGGCAGGCTGAGGCTCAGGCAAAGCAAATGACGCGGCCAGTTACGGGTGAACATTCGAACCTCCTTGATCAATGTGTGCACAGCGAGCCCAACCGATGGCACGCTGTCCGCCGGCCGGAATTCGGCCATCGCGCAGGCGGGTGAAGGTAAGCAGATCCGGTCGCTGTTGCAACGCGTAACCGGCCAAGGCATCGGCCCCGTCACAGCCGCTGACGGCGAGTGTCAGGCGTTCGGGCCAGGCGCTGTCGAGGTTGCCCTGGTTGCTGATGCCGATGTCATAGAGCCCATTGTCGGCCGAGAGTTGCAGCGCCAACTGACTGTCGAGCACATCAGCACGCGCCACGGCGCGCAAGGTGGTCAGGCTCCAGGCCCGGCGGTCGTTGGCCAATGGCAGGCGAAACCAGATCAGGCCCGCCAGATGCTCGGGTGGATCGGCACGCAGTTCGGTGCCGAGGGTGCGCAGTGACTGCGGATCGGCGAGTAATTCCCGGCGCAGGCCTTCGCGCTCCAGCGTCACTTCGCTTTCCACAACCGGTGCGCCCTCCGCCGACGGCAGCAACGCTACGCCATAAGCCGGCAGCGCCAGATAGAACGGTTTTGTCGTGACGCGGCTCCAGGCCTTCGCCCATTGCCGGGCCTGATCGGCATCAAACAAGCCGCGACGCGGATCGCTCACCGCGTGCACCTGCAACACGCTGCTGTCGACTGTGGATAACAACGCCGGCAGTTCGTGACTGTCGAGCCAGGACGGCAGCGCCGTGATGCTCAGCGGCAGCGAAGTTGGCAATGCTTCACGCAAATGCGCGAGAAATTCGCGGTACGAAGGTAGCCGGGCATTGCCGGCATCGTGGTCGATTTCCACGCCGGCGAGGTTCAACCCTTGCCCCTGCCAATCGCTGATCACCTGGCGGATCTGCGCGGTGATCTCTTGCTGATCGAGTGCCTTGAGCTGCCCATCCAGGCGCACCACCGCAATCACCGGCCGACCATCGCGCCTGAGCAATACCGGGTCGATGCGGGCACGGCTCCAGCCGGCATTGGGGAAGGCCTGCAAGGCCAGCACCCGCAACGTTGAAAAGTCGGCATGGCTGTCCCTGAGCGCGGCGTCGTGGGCCGGTGTCCATTGCCGCTGCCAGACGTAGAGTTGCTGATCCAGCGGCGGTGCGTCGTGCCTTTCGCATCCGGCGGTCAGCACCAGCGCCAGCAGCAAGGCGATCGAGCGAGTGAAAAAAACCATTGAAACGCCTGTTCCTGAAATGCAGAAAGGGCCGCAAACCTTGTGGGAGCGGGCTTGCTCGCGAAGGCGGTGTGTCAGCAACGTTGATGTTGACTGACACGACGCCTTCGCGAGCAAGCCCGCTCCCACAATGTCAGGGGCTTGACCGAATGGCCTTAGCCTCTGCGGCCCTTTTCGTTCTGCCACTACCCTACCCAGCCATCGACCAGCGGGCAATGTTCAGCGGTAATCTTCCTTCAGATATCGAGCACCAACGGCTGCGCCCCCTGCGCCGGAATCGCACAGCAAATCAGCACCTGTCCGTCATCCGGCACCTCCGCCGGTGGCAGCGGGTAATGCACCTGACCGCTGACCAGGCGCGTCTTGCAGGTGCCGCAGGAGCCGCCGCGACAGCTGAACTCCGGGCGCAGGCCACGGCTTTCCGCCAACTCCAGCAAACTGCCGCCCTCCGGCTGCCAGCGCGCTTCCTTGGCCGAACGCTGGAACACCACGGGCACCGACGTGGTGGCGGCTGGCGGCTGCTCGATGACCACCGCATCGGGGTCCGGACGCCGGCGCAAGGTGGACGGGCCGAAGGTTTCGGCGTGAATCCGCGAGTCGCGAATGTCCAGCTCGCGCAAGCCGTCGTACAGCGCCTGGGTAAAACTTCCGGGGCCACAGACGACAAAGTCCGGTTGATCATAGTCCTCGACGGTCAGCAGCTCCTTGAGCAGCGCGACGTCGATCCGTCCACTGAGGTCGAAGTCCACGCCTTGCACCGCCTCGGCTTCCGGTTGGCTCAGCACACGCACCACCCGCACCGCGTCACCGGCATCTTCGAGCAGGCGATCCAGTTCACGGCGAAACGGCTGGTCGGCCAGCGTGCGCGAGCCCTGGATAAACCACGTCGGGCGGATACGGCGGGTGCGCAATCCCTGGTAAACCACCTCGCGCAGCATCGACAACAGCGGCGTGATGCCCACCCCGGCCGCCAGCAACACCAATGGCCGACGCTCATGGGGCGCCACGGTGAAATACCCTTGCGGCGCCCGCGCCTCCAACAGGTCGCCGACCCGAATCCGCTCATGCAAATGGGTAGAGACCCGCCCGTCGCGCTTCACGCTGATGCGGAAAAAATCATCGGACGGTGCGCTCGATAAACTGTACGTGCGAATGTGCACTTCACCGTCAATGTTGAAGCGCAGGGGCAAATGCTGCCCGGCCAGGAAAAGCGGTAAGCCCGCTCCGTCGGCGGGCTCCAGGTAAATAGAGCGAATACTGTGGCTTTGTTCTTCAATGCGCGTCACCCGCAACGGCCGCCATTGATCGCCCAAGGCTTTGGCCTGCAAACGCGCCGCGGCCTGCTCCCAGGTGCCGGTGAGCAAACTGGTGGGTGATACGCCGTCGAAGCGCCAGCGCAACGCCAGGGCGGCGGGGCGACGTACAACGTGCTCGACATCGATTGTCCACAGGCGCTCGGCTCCCTGGAACGCCTCGACCTGCGGGCCCTCGAGGATGATTTCGGTGCGCCCGCTGAGCTGCAGCAAATCACCGGTATTGAAATCAATGAACAACAACCCGGCCCGGGGATTGAGCAACAGGTTGCCCAGGGTGTTGAAATGCAGGTTGCCGGCGAAGTCCGGAATGGTCAGGCGATTGCCTTCCACGTGTACGAAACCGGTCTGACCGCCACGGTGTGATACATCCACCGAGCGCTCGCCGTCGACCTCCACATAACTGGCAACGAAGAAAGTGTCCGCCTCGGCGATCATGGCCTTGGCCGCGTCATCCAGTTCGTTGAAGTGTTGCGCGACGCGCGTCGCAGGGTCGGCCAGCGGCACCGAACGAAACTGGCGCAACTGAATGTACTGCGGGCAATTGCCGAAGGACTGATTCACCGTCACCGCGAAACCGCCGGTCGTCATGGCACGCACATGTCCATTGATGCGGTTGCGCCGGCGGGTATGCAACTCGATACCCAACAGGCCGATGGCCGAGCCGTCACTCAACTGCGCGGGATCATCAAAGGCAGGCAGGCTGCTGAACTGCAACAAGCCAGGTGCTGGCGAGTGGGCGAATCCGGGCTGGCCTTCAAGGATACTGGCCCAGGGATGACCGTCGGCATCTACCGCTCCGTACAGCATGAACGGCAACTGCTGATAGAAGGTACGGTGCTGGTCCGGCATCTCGCTGCGAATCACCTTACGACCGAAAACTTCCATTCGTTCGGCAACGCCTACATGCGCCTGCAATTGTTTCTCGCCGGCATGCCAGGGTGAACGGTCCATACGGCTTCTCCCTTGCGCCAATGGCGCAGGTCGGGGCGGCCCGGCAACACCGGGCCGCGAGCATCAGGCAGTTTTTTGCAGGCCGGCGACGGTGCGCGGCATGCCGACAAAACCCGGCAAGGCTTCGATACGGGCCAGCCACGCGCGAATATTGCGGTACTCGTCCAGCGACACATTGCCCTCCGGCGCATGGGCGATGTAGCTGTAGGCGGCAACGTCGGCAATCGTCGGTTCAGTTCCGACCAGATACGCTGTATCGGCCAGTTCGTGATCGATCACCTTGAGTACGGTATGGGCGTAGGCAATCACTTCTTCAGCGTTGTAAGGCGCACCAAATACAGTGATCAACCTGGCCCGGGCCGGACCGAAGGCAATCGGGCCGGCGGCCACCGACAACCAGCGCTGGACGTTGGCCGCCCCCACCGGATCAGCCGGCAGCCAACGGCCGTTGCCGTACTTTTGCGCCAGATACACCAGAATCGCGTTGGAGTCGGCCAATACCACACCCTCATCATCAATCACCGGCACCTGACCGAATGCATTGAGCGCCAGGAACGCCGGTTGCTTGTGTTCGCCTTTGGCGAGGTCAACGAAGATCAGTTCGGTCGGCAATTTCAGCAGGGACAGCATCAACTCGACACGATGCGCGTGGCCGGAACGTGGGAAGTTGTAGAGTTTGATCGCTTGCATGGTCGACACCTCGGGTCAGTGGTGCTGCTCAGGAAGACCAGCGCCGGTGGGTCGTATCTTCCACTCACAAGCAAAACAACAGAATCACCAGCAAACGCAATCCATTATTTCACCGGGTGAAATAAATCAACGCTCGAGCGCCGGATGCTCGCGCAGGGTCTTGACCGCGAAATCCACAAAACTGCGCACCCGGGCCGGGGCTTTGCGGCCGCCCTGATAGAGCACGTGGATGGGCAATGGCGGCAGTTCGAAGTCAGCCAGAACAATCTCCAGCTCACCGGCGGCCACCTTGCTCGCCACTTGATAAGACAGCACCCGCGTGAACCCCAACCCCAGACTGGCTGCCGTGATGGCGGCCTGATTCGCCGTCACCACCAGTCGCGGTTCAGCCCGCACACTCAGGGTTTCGCCGTCTTCAATGAATGGCCAACTCCTGAGTTGGCCAATGGCCGATGTCGCAATGATCGGTGCCTGAGCCAGTTCCTGTGGATGCCTGGGCCGACCATGGCTGGCCAGAAACCGAGGCGAGGCGCAGATCACCCGCCGAACCTCACCCACGCGGATTGCATGCTGATTGCTGTCAGGCAGCTCGCCGATACGGATGGCCACATCGACGCCCTCCTCGACCACGCTCACCACCCGGTCCACCAGCAGCGCGTTGATACAGACCTCGGGATATTGCGTCAGGTAGCTCACCATCAGCGGCGTGACAAACAGCTCGCCAAACAAGACCGGTGCGGTGATGGTCAGTTGCCCACGAGGATGGATATGGCTGCCTGCTGCCGAGTCCTCGGCTTCCTGCACCTCGGCGAGAATTCTCCGACAGTCCTCCAGATATCGCTGACCGGCCTCACTCAAATACACGCTGCGCGTCGTACGCGTGAGCAATTGCGTGCCAATCCGTTGCTCCAGCGCCGCCACCGCTCGGGTGACACTGGCCGCCGACAGACCCAAACGCCGCGCCGCCGCCGAAAAACCCTGTTCCTGGGCGACGGCAGCGAAGACCTGCATTTCCTGGAAGCGGTCCATGGGCATGTCCTCATTTCAAATAAATAAATCGCAACCGAAGACCGGGATGTTAAACGCGAGCGCCCAACAACATAGTTGGGCACCCGACCATCAACTAAATCAACGGGCTACTGCACTCTAGCGCCTCCACCGTAAAAACGAAGCGTGGCACACACCTCAAAGAGTGGAGCGGGGATTTTTGATAATTAATGAGGGTTATTTTCTTGCGACGGATGCGACTGTCCGCAATGATCCGGCCCCGCCCGCTGAAGCGGCTAATGCCGGACCGGGAAAAAGCGCCTTTGGCTCCACTCCCTACTCGCTTCCGGCATGGGTTCATCAGCGGACACTATCCACAGCGGCAGAATTGCAGCCTGCGTAATCAGGCGGAATATTCGACTGCTCCTATACTACAAACCACCCTGTTACCTATTGAGTTTTAGTAGGTACCTCGTTGACTTTTCCCTACATGAAAGAAGGCGTTAGTTGTTGACGCTGGAACGACGGTCCATCGATCCCGCTTTCAAGATTCACCGGTAGGGAAGAGTGAACTTCAACTGGCTGGCTAACCTGGTGACACCGCAAGGAGTTCGAAAATGTTGCGCACTAACATTTCCGCTAGAGCACTGTCCGGGGGTTTGCTCGATGTACTGATACGCGCCGGGCTGATTACGGTGCTGGTATTGTTCTGCTTCCAGATCTTCCACCCCTTCCTCAACCTCATGCTCTGGGCACTGATTCTGGCGATCACCCTGTATCCCCTGCATGCGCTGATCAAGCGCAAGGTAGTCAACAAGGACGGTCGTGCCGCCACCCTGATCGTGGTGGTCGCCCTGGCCTTGCTGATGGTGCCGATCTACCTGCTGGGCACCTCGATCAGTGAATCGATCCAGGGCACCCTGGCGATCCTCAAGTCCGATACGTTGCATATTCCGCTACCCAGCGAAAAAATCGCGTCCCTGCCACTTGTTGGCCAGCCGCTCTACGACTACTGGATGCAGGCCGCCACCAACATGAGCAGCGTGCTCATGAAGCTGATGCCCTATATCAAGTCCATCGGCCTGACCTTGCTGGGCAAAATGGCCGACGTTGGTGTGGGTTTTCTGTTGTTCATCGGCGCCCTGATCATTGCCGGCGTGTTCATGGCCTATGGCGAAAACGGCGAAAGAAGCGCCCTGGCCATCACCTCGCGCCTTTCCGGACCGGAGCGCGGCCCACGCATCACCGAGCTCTGCACCGCAACCATCCGCGCGGTGGCCCAGGGCGTGGTCGGCATCGCGTTCATTCAGATGTTGCTGGTTGGTGTGGGTTTCGTGCTCATGGGTGTCCCCGGTGCCGGCTTGCTGGCGATGGTTGCGCTGCTGATGGGGATCATGCAATTGCCGGTGCTGCTGGTGACCCTTCCGGTGATCGCTTATGTCTTCGCCACCGATGGCACCACCTTGGGCACCATCGTGTTTGGCATCTATAGCCTTATCGCCGGGATGGCCGACAACGTCCTCAAACCGTTGATGCTTGGCCGCGGCGTCGATGTCCCCATGCCGGTGATTCTGATTGGCGCCCTGGGCGGCATGGTCAGTGGCGGTTTCATTGGTTTGTTCATCGGCCCGGTGGCGCTGGCGGTGGGCTACCAGCTGTTCTGGCAATGGGTCCAGGACCAACCGTCTGCCGAACTACTGAACGAAACACCAGAGATCGAGGCGTTGAACGAGACACCGCAAATCGGGACCATGAACGATCAGCGTCCCCTCTGAGGAGGTTGCGCTTGATGCCGCGTCCTGCTCGCATCAGCCGGCTGCTGCTCTGTGGGACCGCCTTGCTGGGGGGCTGCGTGCAACTGGGCCCGGATTTCCAATCGCCGGCCCAGCCTTGGGTCGATCACTGGAACAGCCCGGCCCTGGAGCTCGCCGGCCAACAACACGCGCAACCTGACAGCCGCCAATGGTGGCGCGTGTTTAACGACCCGGTGCTGGACCACTTGATGGCCGAAGCCGATGCCCACAACCCCGACCTGCAGGTCGCAGGCCTGCGGGTCATGGAATCGAGAGCGCAATTGGGCATCGCCCTGAGTGGACGCTACCCGCAATTACAGCAGGCCAGCGCGGACAGCCTGTACCTGAACCGTCGACAATCGGGCGGCGCCAACCCCCAGGACACGCATTTCTGGCAACACAGCGTCGGCTTCGATATTGGTTGGGAGCTGGATTTCTGGGGTCGTTTCAGCCGTGCCATCGAGTCGGCCGACGCGTCCTGGTTCGCCGCCCAGGCCAACTATGAAAATGCCCTGGTGCTGTTGCACGCGCAGCTGGCGCAAAACTACTACGCCCTGCGCACCGCCGAGGCACGCCTGGCCATCGCCCGCAGTAACGCCGCCTTGCAAAAACGCAGCTACGAGATCACCGAGCGCCTGTTCAAAAGCGGGGCCGAGGCCGAACTCGACCTGCAACAGGCCAAGACCCAGTACCTGGGCACCTTGAGTACCATCCCGGATTTCGAGAGCCAAGTGGCGAGCTTGCGAAATGCGTTGTCCACCTTGACCGGCCAGCCACCCGGCTCCATCCCTGACCTGGATCGCAACACCGGGGTGGTGCCCTTGCTCGATACGGCTGTGCTACAGGATGTACCGGCGAACCTGCTGGTGCGGCGTCCCGATGTTCGTGCGGCCGAGCTGCAAGTGGCGGCGCAGTCGGCGTTGATCGGTGTGGCCGAGACTGACCTGTACCCCTCCATCAGTCTGCTGGGCAGCATCGTCTGGTCTGCCAGCTCGCTCAACGGTGCATCCAATACCCTCGACATGGTGGCCGGTCCCAGCCTGCGCTGGAATATCTTCGACCATGGCCGGATCACCAACAACGTCCGCGTGCAGGATGCGCGCTTGCAGCAGTTGATCGTTATCTACCAGGACAGCGTACGCCAGGCTGCACGCGAGGCTGACGATGCCGCGACCGGTTTGATCAAGGCGCTGGAGCGCGACCGGATCCTCAGCGATGCATCGGTGGCCGCCGAACGTTCGGTGACCCTGGCCAATGCCCAGTACCGCGAAGGCTATTCGGATTTCCAGCGCGTACTGGATGCCCAGCGCGCCCTGTTTGCCCAGCAGGATATCTATCTGGTCAACCGTGGCACCGCCGTCAACAGCCTGATCGCCCTGTACAAGGCGCTGGGCGGTGGCTGGTACAGCGACCAGCCGATGATCGACCCGGCCACCCGCCAACAGATGCAACAACGGACCGATTGGGGCGACCTGCTCGACGAACCGAAGGAAAATGCCCATGACTGACAGCCCACAATCGGCCGCCGAGAACAACTCGGCTCCCGCCGCCGACCCGGCCAGAAAAGCCATCAACTGGGTAGTACTGCTGATCATCCTGAGCCTGGTCTGGTACCTGATGGCCGACCGTTACACGCCCTACACGCAACAGGCACGGGTGCAGGCCTTCATTGTGCCGGTGGCGGCCGAGGTATCCGGCCGGGTGACCAAGGTGCACGTGCGCAACAACCAGGACGTCAAGGCTGGCGAATTGCTGTTCGAAGTCAATCCGGAGCAGTACCAGATTGCCGTCGATCGCGCCCGCGCCGACCTTGAGTCGACCCGTCGCCAGGTGGGCGCCAACACCGCTGGCGTCGACTCCAAGCTGGCGTCCCTGCGCGCATCCCAGGCCAATGAGCTCAAGGCTCGCCAGGATAGCCAGCGGCTTGAACGCCTGTATCGCGAAGACCCGGGCACCATCTCGCTGCGCCGCCTCGAGATCTCCCGCGCCACCCTGGAAGAGTCCATCAGTCAGGTCGCCGCGGCCAAGGCCGAAGTGCAACGGGCGCGGGAACAACAGGGCGGTAACGAAGGCGAAAACGCCCAGTTGCTCAGCGCCGCCAGCAACCTCGAAAAAGCCGAGCTGGACTTGAGCAATACCAAAGTCCACGCGCGTTCGGCCGGCCTGATCACCGATTTGCGCACCGATGTCGGCCAGTTCGCCGCCGCCGGTGCGCCGGTGATGACCCTGATCGCCATCCACGACGTGTGGATCAGCGCCGACATGACCGAAAACAACCTCGGCAGTGTCCAGCCCGGGACGCCGGTGTCCATCGTCCTCGACGCCCTGCCAGGGAAAATCTACAAAGGCCATGTGCGCAGCGTCGGCTATGGCGTCGATATCGGCCAGACCACCCAGCCGGGCAGCCTGCCGAAAGTGGAGAACAGCCGCGACTGGCTCCGCCCGGCCCAGCGCTTTCCGGTCATCATCGAGTTCGAACCCGGTGAGTTGACCGGTCCACAAGGCATCCGCTCCGGCGGACAGGCCGAAGTCATGGCCTTTCCGAGCGAAGGTAACCCGTTGAATGTTCTTGGGCGCGTGTTTCTGCGCCTGATGAGCTGGATGTCCTATGCGTATTGAGCGCCCGGCCCGGGTCCAGCGCGCGCTGCGCCTGGGCTTCGGTACGGCGCTGTGCCTGGCGGCGAGCTTCGGTCTGGCCCTGCCCATCCCGTTCCTCGCACCGATGCTGGCGCTGATGATGCTGGCAGCGATGAACCGGCCGTTGCCGTTCAAGGCCAGCCTGGGTCTGATCCTGATCCTGATGTTGACCACCGGGACCGGCCTGCTGCTGATCCCCCTGCTGCGTTACTACCCGTTCAGTGGCGTGTTGCTGGTCGGACTGTGCCTGTTCATGGCGTTCGGTTACGGCCTGCGCGGTGGCAACCCGCTGGTGGCGACATTCCTGGTGGTAGGCCTGACCTTGATCAGTGCCGCCGGAACCGCTGAATTCGCCCTGGCGCTCGAGGTGATAGTAGCTCTGGTCAAGGGACTGTTCCTGGCCGTCACGACGCTGACCATCAGCCATTGGCTGTTTCCCGACCCCGCCAGCGCCCCACCGGCCAAGCCCGGCCCAAACCTTACGCCCAGCGAAAGCAGCTGGCTGGCGCTACGGGCCGCGCTGGTAGTGCTGCCGACGTTCCTGCTGGCCATGATCGACCCGGCCAGCTATCTGCCGATCATCATGAAAGCCGTCAGCCTCGGCCAACAGAGCTGCGCAACCAGCGCCCGCAGCGCCGGCCAGGAATTGCTCGGCTCGACGCTGCTCGGCGGCCTGATGGCGATCCTTTTCTGGTGCGCGCTGAGCCTGTTCGTGAATCTGTGGATGTTTTTTCTGTGGATGCTGTTGTTCGGTTTGCTGGTGGCCAGAAAACTCTACGGCCTGGCCAAAACCCGACAACCACCGAGTTTCTGGCTAAACAGTATGGCAACCCTGATCATTCTGCTCGGCCAATCGGTACAGGACAGCGCAGCGGGCAAGGACGTCTACACCGCCTTCGCCATCCGCATGGGGCTGTTCATTCTGGTGACTTTGTATGCCTGTTTGATGGTGTATTTGCTGGACACGCGGCGGCAACGGCGAATTACGCTCTCCTAGAAACAGAAAAACCCCCTTGAGAGGGGGTTTTTCGTTGTGGATAACTTATTCCACAGTAACCGACTTCGCCAGGTTGCGCGGCTGGTCAACGTCGGTGCCTTTGAGCACAGCGACGTAGTACGACAGCAGCTGCAGCGGGATGGTGTAGAGGATCGGCGACAGGATGTCGTGGATGTGCGGCATGTGCACCACGTGGGTGCCTTCACCGTTGGTCATGCCGGCCTTCTCGTCAGCGAAGACGATCAACTGGCCACCACGTGCACGGACTTCCTGGAGGTTGGACTTCAACTTCTCCAGCAGCTCGTTGTTCGGCGCCACGGTCACTACGGGCATGTCGTTATCCACAAGCGCCAACGGGCCGTGTTTCAGCTCGCCGGCCGGGTAGGCTTCGGCGTGGATGTAGGAGATTTCCTTGAGTTTGAGTGCGCCTTCCATCGCTACCGGGAACTGCGCGCCGCGACCGAGGAACAGCGTGTGGTTTTTCTCGGCGAACAGCTCGGAGATTTTTTCCACAGTGCTGTCCATGGCCAGCGCTTCGCCCAGGCGGGTTGGCAAACGACGCAGTTCTTCGACCAGCGTCGCTTCTACGTCTTTGGCCAAGGTGCCACGAACCTGGCCCAGGGACAGCGTCAGCAACAACAGGCCGACCAATTGCGTGGTGAAGGCTTTGGTCGAGGCCACGCCGATTTCGCGGCCGGCCTGGGTCAACAGGGTCAGGTCGGACTCACGCACCAGCGAGCTGATGCCGACGTTGCAGATCGCCAGGCTGGCGAGGAAGCCCAGTTCCTTGGCGTTGCGCAGAGCGGCCAGGGTGTCGGCAGTTTCGCCGGACTGGGAAATGGTCACGAACAAGCTGTCGGGCTGCACCACTACCTTGCGGTAGCGGAATTCGCTGGCGACTTCGACCTGGCAAGGAATGCCGGCCAGCTCTTCGAGCCAGTAACGCGCGACCATGCCGGCATGGTAACTGGTGCCACACGCGACGATCTGAACGTTGCGCACTTTGGCGAACAGCTCGGCCGCCTGTGGACCGAATGCCTGTACCAGCACCTGGTTCTGGCTCAGGCGACCTTCCAGGGTGCGCTGCACCACGGACGGTTGCTCGTGGATTTCCTTGAGCATGAAGTGGCGGAACTCGCCCTTTTCAGCGGCTTCGGCGCCATCACGGTACTGCACGGCTTCGCGCTCGACAGCCTTGCCGTCAACGTCCCAGATCTGCACGCTGTCGCGGCGGATTTCGGCGATATCGCCTTCTTCCAGGTACATGAAGCGGTCAGTGACCTGACGCAGGGCCAACTGGTCGGAGGCCAGGAAGTTTTCCCCAAGGCCCAGGCCGATCACCAGCGGGCTGCCGCTGCGGGCCGCGACCAGGCGATCAGGTTGCTTGGAGCTGATCACTGCCAGGCCGTAAGCACCATGCAGCTCTTTGACGGTCGCCTTGAGGGCCACGGTCAGGTCGTTCAGATCCTTGAGTTTGTGGTTCAGCAGGTGGGCGATGACTTCGGTGTCGGTGTCCGAGGTGAACACATAACCCAGGGCCTTGAGTTGTTCGCGCAGGGCTTCGTGGTTTTCGATGATGCCGTTGTGCACCACCGCCAGGTCACCGGAGAAATGCGGGTGGGCATTGCGCTCGCACGGTGCGCCGTGGGTAGCCCAGCGGGTGTGGGCGATGCCCAGGCGACCAACCAGCGGCTCGGTGGTCAATGCCTGCTCCAGCTCACTGACCTTGCCCGGGCGACGCAGGCGCTCGAGTTTTTCATCATTGGTGTAGACCGCCACGCCAGCGCTGTCATACCCACGGTATTCGAGGCGTTTCAGGCCTTCGACGAGGATGGCGGTGATATTACGTTCTGCGACTGCGCCGACAATTCCACACATGTTATTTCTCCTGACTGACAGCCGCGCATATCAAATTGATGCCGCGGGCCTGAATCTGATCGCGAGCCTCAAGCGGCAGGCGTTCATCGGTAATAAGGGTATGGACGCTGCTCCAGGGCAGCTCCAGGTTGGGAATCTTGCGGCCGATCTTGTCGGCCTCCACCATCACGACCACTTCACGGGCGACTTCGGCCATCACCCGGCTCAGTCCGAGCAGTTCGTTGAAGGTGGTTGTACCGCGAACCAGATCGATGCCATCGGCACCGATAAACAGCTGGTCGAAATCGTAGGAGCGTAGTACCTGCTCGGCAACCTGCCCCTGGAAAGACTCGGAGTGCGGGTCCCAGGTGCCACCGGTCATCAACAGCACCGGTTCATGCTCGAGTTCGCTCAAGGCATTGGCGACATGCAGCGAGTTGGTCATCACCACCAGGCCGGGTTGCTGGCCGAGTTCCGGGATCATGGAGGCGGTGGTACTGCCACTGTCGATAATGATGCGCGCATGCTCGCGAATCCGCGCAACGGCGGCGCGAGCGATGGCTTGTTTGTACTTGGAAACCGGCTGACCAAGGTCGGCCACCAGTTCCTGAGGCATGGTGATCGCCCCGCCATAACGACGCAGTAACAGACCATTGCTTTCAAGTGCCGCCAGATCCTTGCGAATCGTAACTTCCGACGTTTCGAAGCGCTTGGCCAACTCATCCACACTGACTTCGCCCTGCTCCGTGAGCAAGGCGAGGATGTTGTGACGACGTTGAGGTGTGTTGCGCTTCGACATGAGCTGGTAAGTTTCGATTCGAAAGATAACGGAAGCAATAAAAACCTATCGGCGAAACTTCGTCAAGCGCGGAGTGATGAAAAGACCTGTGGATAAACGAAAAAAGATCGCAGCCTGCGGCAGCTCCTACAGGGAAAACATAAAACCCATGTAGGAGCTGCCGAAAGCTGCGATCTTTTGATTTCAAAGGTCTGTGGATAACTCAGCCCTTCTTGACCTTCTCCGGCCGCTTCCAGCCATCGATGTTCTTCTGGCGAGCACGCCCGATGGCCAACTGGGATTTATCCACAGTCGACGTAATGGTCGAACCCGCCGCTGTGGTCGCACCATCGAGGATATCCACAGGCGCCACCAACGAGTTGTTGGAGCCAATGAACACATCTTCACCCAACACGGTCTTCCACTTGTTGGCGCCGTCGTAGTTGCAGGTGATGGTGCCGGCACCAATATTGGTGCGCGCGCCCACTTCGGCATCGCCCAGATAAGTCAGGTGACCGGCCTTGGCACCCTCGCCCAGGTGCGCGTTTTTCAACTCGACGAAGTTACCCACATGCGCGCGAGCTTCCAGCACTGTACCTGGACGCAGACGAGCAAATGGGCCGGCATCGCTGCCTTCACCCAGGATGGCACCTTCGATATGGCTGTTGGCCTTGATGACCACGCCTTTGCGCAGGGTGCTGTCCTTGATCACGCAGTTCGGGCCGATCACCACGTCGTCTTCGATGACGACCTTGCCTTCGAGGATCACGTTGATGTCGATCAGCACGTCGCGGCCAACCGTGACGTCACCGCGAATGTCGAAACGCGCCGGGTCACGTAGCGTCACACCTTGAGCCATCAAACGACGACCGGCGCGCAATTGATAATGCCGTTCCAGTTCGGAAAGCTGCTTGCGATCGTTGGCGCCCTGCACTTCCATGGCGTCGTGCGGTTGCTCGGTGGCTACCACCAGACCATCGCTCACGGCCATGGCAATGATGTCGGTCAGGTAGTACTCGCCCTGGGCGTTGTTATTGGAGAGACGGCTCATCCAGTCGCCAAGACGGGCAAAAGGCAGCGCCAGAATGCCGGTATTGCCTTCGGTGATTTTTCGCTCGGCTTCATTGGTATCTTTCTGCTCGACAATCGCCGTGACCTTGCCCTGCGCATCACGAACAATGCGGCCGTAACCGGTCGGGTCATCCAGTTCGACGGTCAGCAAGGCCAATTGCTCTGGCCCCACCTGCTTGAGCAGACGTTGCAGGGTATCGACTTCGATCAACGGCACATCGCCATAAAGCACCAGCACATTGTCGGACTGAATGAACGGCACGGCTTGAGCGACGGCGTGACCGGTACCCAGTTGTTTATCCTGCAGGACGAAGTTCAGATCATCCGCCGCCAGGCGTTCGCGCACGGCATCGGCGCCATGGCCGATCACCACGTGAATGCGCTGTGGATCAAGTTGCCGGGCGCTGTGGATAACATGTCCGAGCATGGAGTTGCCGGCAATCGGGTGCAAAACTTTCGGCAAAGCGGAACGCATGCGCGTGCCTTGGCCAGCAGCGAGAATAACGATTTCAAGAGACATGACTGGCTACCAATCCTGGGTGGTCAGCGGCTGCGACCAGGTTGTAAAAATCGGAAAAGAAAAAAGGGTAGCCGAGGCTACCCTTTTTAATCAATCGCACAACAAGCGCAGCCTTAGTGGCCGAACTTCTTGCGGATCTGCTGGACGGTGCGCAGCTGAGCTGCAGCCTCGGCCAGACGTGCGGCAGCAGAACCGTAATCGAATTCAGCGCCACGTTCATGCAAGGCCTTCTCGGCAGCCTTAACGGCTTCCTGAGCGGAGGCTTCATCCAGATCGGCAGCACGTTGCACGGTGTCGGCAAGTACCTTGACCATGTTCGGCTGAACCTCGAGGAAACCACCGGAGATGTAATACACCTCCTCTTCCCCGCCCTGCTTGACCAGGCGGATCGGACCTGGCTTCAGATTAGTGATCAGCGGCGCGTGACCCAGGGCGATACCAAGATCACCCAGTGCACCGTGCGCAATCACCATCTCGACCAGACCGGAAAAGATTTCCCCTTCCGCGCTGACGATATCGCAATGGACTGTCATAGCCATCTGATTGCCTCAACCTAAATTAGCGCCCGTTGCCGGGCGCCGGGATTACAGTTTCTTGGCTTTCTCGATCGCTTCTTCGATGCCGCCAACCATGTAGAACGCTTGTTCTGGCAGGTGGTCGTAGTCACCGTTGAGGATGCCTTTGAAGCCAGCAATGGTGTCTTTCAGGGAAACGTATTTACCCGATGCACCGGTGAAGACTTCAGCCACGAAGAACGGCTGCGACAAGAAGCGCTGGATCTTACGAGCACGGTTTACCAACTGCTTGTCGGCTTCCGACAGCTCGTCCATACCCAGGATCGCAATGATGTCCTTCAGTTCTTTGTAACGCTGCAGCACGTACTGAACACCGCGAGCGGTTTCGTAGTGGTCGTTGCCGATCACGTTCGGGTCCAGCTGACGCGAAGTCGAGTCCAGTGGGTCTACCGCCGGGTAGATACCCAGGGAAGCGATGTCACGGGACAGAACGACGGTGGCGTCCAAGTGGGCGAAGGTGGTCGCTGGCGACGGGTCGGTCAAGTCGTCCGCTGGTACGTATACCGCCTGGATCGAAGTAATCGAACCTTGCTTGGTCGAAGTGATGCGCTCTTGCAGCACGCCCATCTCTTCAGCCAGGGTCGGCTGGTAACCTACTGCCGAAGGCATACGGCCCAGCAGTGCGGATACTTCAGTACCGGCCAAGGTGTAACGATAGATGTTGTCGACGAACAGCAGAACGTCGTTACCTTCGTCACGGAACTTCTCGGCCATGGTCAGGCCGGTCAGTGCTACGCGCAGACGGTTTCCCGGCGGCTCGTTCATCTGACCGTAAACCAGTGCCACTTTGTCCAGAACGTTGGAGTCCTTCATCTCGTGGTAGAAGTCGTTACCCTCACGAGTACGCTCACCCACACCGGCGAACACGGAATAACCGCTGTGCTCGATGGCGATGTTACGGATCAGTTCCATCATGTTTACGGTCTTGCCTACACCGGCACCACCGAACAGACCGACTTTACCACCCTTGGCGAACGGGCAAACCAGGTCGATAACCTTGATGCCTGTTTCCAGCAGCTCGTTGCCACCGGCTTGTTCAGCGAAGGTTGGCGCAGGACGGTGAATGCCCCAACGCTCTTCTTCGCCGATCGGGCCAGCTTCGTCGATCGGGTTGCCCAGTACGTCCATGATCCGGCCCAGGGTCGCTTTACCGACCGGTACGGAGATGGCTGCGCCAGTGTTGTTGACGTCCAGACCGCGCTTCAAGCCTTCGGTGGAGCCCATCGCAATGGTACGAACCACGCCGTCGCCCAGCTGCTGCTGAACTTCCAGAGTGGTTTCGGCGCCTTGAACTTTCAAGGCGTCGTAGATGCTCGGTACGCTGTCGCGTGGGAATTCCACGTCGATAACGGCGCCGATGATTTGAACGATACGTCCGCTACTCATAGCTGGATCCTCTGAATATTTGAACCGTTAAACCGCGGCAGCGCCGCCGACGATTTCCGAGATCTCTTGGGTGATCGCAGCCTGACGCGCCTTGTTGTAGACCAGCTGCAAATCGCTGATCAAATCACCGGCGTTGTCGGTAGCGTTCTTCATCGCGATCATCCGCGCAGCTTGTTCAGCCGCGTTGTTCTCGACCACCGCCTGGTAGACCTGCGACTCCACGTAACGGACCATCAAGCCGTCGAGCAGCTCCTTGGCATCCGGTTCGTAGAGATAGTCCCAGTGGTGCTTGAGTTCTTGATCCGGGGTTGCCACCAGTGGAATCAACTGCTCCACGGTAGGCTGTTGCGTCATGGTGTTGATGAACTTGTTGGACACCACGGACAGGCGGTCAATACGGCCGTCCAGGTAGGCATCCAGCATCACCTTGACGCTGCCGATCAGATCATTGATCGACGGCTCTTCACCCAGGTGGCTGATAGCTGCAACGACGTTACCGCCGAAGTTGCGGAAGAAAGCCGCACCCTTGCTACCAACTACACACAGATCGATCTCGACGCCGTTTTCGCGGTTTACCGCCATGTCCTTGACCAAAGCCTTGAACAGGTTGGTGTTCAAGCCACCACACAGACCACGGTCACTGCTCACTACGACATAACCGACACGCTTTACTTCACGGTCGATCATGAACGGGTGGCGATATTCCGGGTTAGCGTTGGCCAGATGACCAATAACCTGGCGGATGCGCTCCGCATAAGGACGGCTAGCAGCCATGCGCATTTGTGCCTTGCGCATTTTGCTGACCGCCACTTTTTCCATGGCGCTGGTAATCTTTTGCGTGCTTTTGATGCTCGCAATCTTACTGCGAATCTCTTTTGCGCCTGCCATGTAACACCTATCAGGTTAGCAAGCGGGAGCCGCTAGGCTCCCGCTGCGGCTTACCAGGTTTGGGTGGCCTTGAACTTCTCGATACCGGCTTTCAGGCCGCCATCGATTTCGTCATTGAAGTCACCCTTCACGTTGATCTTCGCCATCAAGTCGGCGTGATCGCGGTTGAAGTAAGCAATCAGCGCTTGTTCGAAGCTGCCGATCTTGGCGATTTCAACGTCGGTCAGGAACCCACGCTCAGCGGCATACAGCGACAGCGACATG
This sequence comes from Pseudomonas sp. GM33, assembly GCF_000282295.1. NCBI lineage: Bacteria > Pseudomonadati > Pseudomonadota > Gammaproteobacteria > Pseudomonadales > Pseudomonadaceae > Pseudomonas > Pseudomonas sp. GM33. The sequence goes on along the minus strand of NZ_AKJO01000003.1, from coordinate 124,318 downwards.
TCGGCGATCGACATTGGCGCGTATTGCTTCTGCTTCATCAGCTCGGTAACGCGCTGACCATGCTCAAGTTGCTTACGGGTCGCTTCGTCCAGGTCAGAAGCGAACTGGGCGAATGCCGCCAGTTCACGGTACTGAGCCAGAGCGGTACGGATACCACCGGACAGCTTCTTGATGATCTTGGTCTGAGCGGCACCACCCACACGGGATACCGAAACACCGGCGTTCACTGCAGGGCGGATGCCCGAGTTGAACATGGCCGATTCCAGGAAGATCTGACCGTCGGTGATGGAAATCACGTTGGTCGGAACGAACGCGGAAACGTCGCCAGCCTGGGTTTCGATGATCGGCAGTGCGGTCAGGGAACCGGTTTTGCCGGTCACTGCGCCGTTGGTGAACTTCTCTACGTACTCTTCCGAAACGCGGGATGCGCGCTCCAGCAGACGGGAGTGGAGATAGAACACGTCGCCTGGGTAAGCTTCACGGCCTGGTGGACGGCGCAGCAGCAGGGAAATCTGGCGGTAAGCCACTGCTTGCTTGGACAGATCGTCATAAACGATCAGCGCGTCTTCACCGCGGTCGCGGAAGTATTCGCCCATGGTGCAACCGGAGTACGGAGCCAGGAACTGCAGTGCTGCAGATTCCGAAGCGCTCGCTGCAACGATGATGGTGTTAGCCAGTGCACCGTTTTCTTCCAGCTTGCGAACAACGTTGGCGATGGTCGATTGTTTCTGACCAATTGCTACGTAGACGCAGAAAATGCCGCTGTCTTTCTGGTTGATGATCGCGTCGATCGCCAGAGCGGTTTTACCGATCTGACGGTCACCGATGATCAGCTCACGCTGGCCACGGCCGACAGGGATCATGGCATCGACAGCCTTGTAGCCAGTCTGTACAGGCTGGTCTACCGACTTACGCCAGATCACGCCTGGAGCAACTTTCTCGACCGCGTCGGTCTCGGTGTTGTTCAGCGGACCTTTGCCGTCAACTGGGTTACCCAGTGCGTCGACTACGCGACCCAGCAGTTCCTTACCAACCGGAACTTCCAGGATGCGGCCAGTGCACTTGGCGCTCATGCCTTCAGCCAGAGTCTGGTATGCGCCCAATACAACGGCACCTACAGAGTCTTGCTCCAGGTTGAGGGCCATGCCGAAGACGCCGCCCGGAAACTCGATCATCTCGCCGTACATTACGTCGGCCAGACCGTGAATCCGCACGATGCCGTCAGATACGCTGACGACAGTGCCTTCGTTACGGGCTTGGGAGGTCACATCGAGCTTGTCGATGCGGCCCTTGATAATTTCACTTATTTCGGAAGGATTGAGTTGCTGCATTGCTCTGCTGCCCCTTCAAACTCAAGATTTCAATGCTTCGGCAAGTTTCGCGATTTTGCCGCGAATCGAGCCATCGATAACCAGGTCGCCGGCGCGGATGACAACACCCCCAATAAGGGATGAATCTTCCTCGACTTGCAGGCGCACTTCCCGGTTGAGTCGTGCACTGAGAACCTTGGCGAGTTTGTCTTGCTGTTCTTGGTTCAATGCGAAGGCACTGGTCACTTCAACGTCTACCGATTTCTCTTGCTCGGCCTTGTACAGGTCGAACAGAGCGGCGATCTCCGGCAACAGCGGGAGACGGTCGTTTTCGGCAACGACGTGAATGAAGTTCTGTGCCTTTACATCAAACTTGTCGCCGCACACGTCAATGAACGTGGCGGCCTTTTCTGCGCTCGTCAGTCGCGGGGCCTTGAGCACGCGCTGCATGGTGTCGTCTTGCGACACCGCTGCTGCCAGGCCGAGCATGGCTGACCAATTGGCCAGTTGCTGGTGGGCCTGAGCGTGCTCGAAGGCCGCCTTAGCGTAAGGTCGGGCCAACGTGGTCAGTTCTGCCATGATCGCCCTCGCTTAGATTTCAGCAGCCAGTTGGTTAACCAGCTCTGCGTGCGCGTTTTGATCGATTGCTTTGCCCAGGATCTTCGAAGCACCGCCAACGGCCAGGCTACCCACTTGGGCGCGCAGCGCGTCTTTGACGCTGTTCAGTTCCTGTTCGATCTCGGCCTGAGCCTGAGCCTTCACACGGTCAGCTTCGACGCGAGCCTGTTCACGGGCTTCGTCGACAATCTGGGTACCGCGTTTCTTGGCTTGCTCGATGATTTCAGCTGCCTGAGCTTTCGCTTCGCGCAGTTGCTGACCCGCTTTTTCTTGGGCCAACTCCAGGTCGCGAGCTGCTCGGCTGGCAGCGTCCAGACCATCAGCGATCTTCTTTTGACGTTCGTGCAGAGCCGTGATGACCGGAGGCCATACGAACTTCATGCAGAACAGTACAAAAATCAGGAACGCAACGGACTGGCCAATCAGGGTCGCATTAATGTTCACGCCAACACCTCGCAGTTACGTTGTCCATCACACCAAATTACCCGGAAGATCCGAGTAATTAGCCAGCGATCTGACCAACGAACGGGTTCGCAAAGGTGAAGAACAGAGCGATACCAACACCGATCATGGTTACGGCGTCGAGCAGACCGGCAACGATGAACATTTTAACTTGCAGCATTGGAACCATTTCTGGCTGACGCGCTGCGCCTTCCAGGAACTTGCCGCCCAGCAGGCCGAAACCAATTGCGGTACCCAGTGCGCCCAGGCCGATCAACAGTGCAACAGCGATAGCGGTTAGACCAACTACAGTTTCCATCTTTCCTCCCGACTTTTACGTCGTATGGTTTAGGTTTTTTTAATTTAAAGCGGTAAAACAAATCGTTTCAGAGGCCCCGTGAAGAGCCCCTTCCCGTTTGACCGGGAAGGACATCAGACTAGTCGAGACTGGTCTTAATGGTTTTCTTCGTGCGCCATCGACAGGTAGACGATGGTCAACATCATGAAGATGAACGCCTGCAGGGTTATGATCAGGATGTGGAACACAGCCCACGCCCACTGCAGAACGACGCCCAGGCCGCTGAGCCAGAGCAGACCGCTGCCGAACATCACAGCAATCAGGATGAAGACCAGTTCGCCGGCATACATGTTGCCGAACAGACGCAGAGCCAGGGAGATCGGCTTGGCGATCAGGGTCACGAATTCCAGCAGGAAGTTCACCGGGATCAGCAGGGCCTGAACGAAGATGTTCTTGCTGCCGAACGGGTGCAGGGTCAGCTCGCCGATGAAGCCGCCGAGGCCCTTGACCTTGATGCTGTAGAAAATGATCAGTGCGAAAACCGAGAACGCCATGCCCAGGGTCGCGTTCGGGTCGGTGGTCGACACGGCACGGAACGGGATGTGGTGGTCGCCGGAGATCAGGATGGCCAGTTGAGGAATCCAGTCGACAGGTACCAGGTCGACGGCGTTCATCAGGAACACCCAGACGAAGATGGTCAGTGCCAGCGGTGCAATCACCGGGCTACGGCCATGGAAGCTGTCTTTCACGCTGCCATCGACGAATTCGACCAGTACTTCAACGAAGTTCTGCAAAGCACCTGGCTGACCGGAAGTCGCCTTCTTTGCCGCCATGCGGAAAAGAAGAACGAAGATCAGACCCAATGCGACCGACCAGCCGAGGGTATCGACGTGGAAAGCCCAGAAGCCCATTTCCTTGGCTTCTGCTGCGGTGTGGGCAAAGCCCCAGCCGCCGGTTGGGTGCTGACCGAAGGTCAGGTTCTGCAAGTGGTGCTGGATATAGCCCGAAGCGGTTGTTTCTGCCATGGTTGCCTCAAACGCCCTAAGGTCTCGAAAGTCTTGTTCTCATCAGCAGGGGAGCGAACCAGCTGACTGACTGAGTCAGCACGAAGACACCGAATACTGCAATCGGCGCCAATGGCTTCACACCTGCAAACACCAGTGCAAACAGCACTGCCGTCAAAATCAGTTTGCCTGCCTCGCCGGCATAAAAAGACCGGACGATGGACTGGGCTGCTCGGGCGCCGGAAAACCGAAATGCCCTGTGAGCGAAATAAACATTGGGCAGCAAGGCTATCAGGCCTCCGCAAAGTCCCGAGTACCCGGCAACGACTCCCCGCCATTGCCAGAGCGCCAAAGCAGCGATGAGCAAAACGACAAATTGAGCCATTAACACCGGAAAAACTGCCAGGCGATGGAAGGGCAAGCGGTTTGGCGTGCGGGTTTCCATCACTTTTGCTCTCCAATGGTCGGCTGCCAGAATTCAATAACTTGGCATAATTTGTGCCGACAAAATGCGCGCAGAGTATAGGGGCGGTTCTGCCCCTATTCAACTGTCAGGTAGTGATTTCCGACTGCGCGCTACATGAGGAAATGTTTCAGCGAATATGTGCGAGCACACCTTGGAGTTCATCCAGGGAGTTGTAGCCGATCACCAACTGCCCTTTACCCTTCTTACCGTGGCGAATCTGCACCGCAGAGCCTAGGCGCTCGGCCAGACGCTGTTCGAGGCGGGCGATATCCGGGTCCGGTTTTTGGGGTTCCACAGGCTCCGGTTTGCCACTCAACCACTGGCGAACCAGTGCCTCAGTCTGGCGCACGGTCAGTCCGCGTGCGACAACATGTCGCGCCCCTTCAACCTGTTGATTTTCCGGCAAACCGAGCAAAGCACGGGCATGACCCATTTCCAGGTCGCCGTGGGACAGCATGGTCTTGATGACTTCCGGCAAGGAAATCAGGCGCAACAGGTTAGCCACGGTCACCCGGGACTTGCCCACGGCTTCGGCCACCTGTTGCTGGGTCAGCTGGAACTCCTGCTGCAAACGCTGCAGGGCCACCGCCTCTTCAATCGGGTTCAGGTCTTCGCGCTGGATGTTCTCGATCAGGGCGATGGCGATCGCGGTTTCATCGGGTACATCGCGAACCATCGCCGGGATGGTTTCCTGCCCGGCCTGCTGGCTGGCGCGCCAGCGACGTTCGCCCGCAATGATTTCAAAACGACCGCTGCCGATCGGGCGAACCACGATGGGCTGCATGACGCCCTGGGCCCTGATCGACTGCGCCAACTCTTCCAGCGCCTGCGGGTCCATGTCACGACGCGGCTGGTATTTGCCGCGCTGGAGCAGATCCAGGGGAAGGTGTTGCAGTTCACGCTGATCGGCTTGCGCCGCTTGTTCTTCCAGCGAGCTGACAGTCGGACCACTCAACAGAGCATCCAGTCCACGTCCGAGACCTCGTTTCTTGACGGCCATGGGGATTCCTTAAGTTGCCTGAGCGGCGGCGATGCGTGAGTTTTTGCGTTGACGACGAACCATTTCGCCCGCCAATGCCAGATAGGCAACGGCACCTCGCGATGCTTTGTCGTACGCCAGCGCCGGCATGCCGTAGCTTGGCGCTTCGGCCAGGCGGATGTTGCGCGGAATGACGGTGTCGTAGAGCTGTTCGCCGAAGTGTTCCTTGAGCTGCGCCGAAACATCGTTCATCAGGCTCAGGCGCGGGTCGTACATCGTCCGCAGCAGACCTTCGACCTTGAGGTTCGGATTGAGCAGTTCAGCGATACGCTTGATGTTATCCACAAGGTCGCTCAAGCCTTCGAGCGCGAAGTACTCGCACTGCATGGGGATAATGACCCCATCGGCGGCAACCAGTGCATTCAAGGTCAGCATCGACAGCGACGGGGGGCAGTCGATCAGGATGTAATCATAGTTTTCCCGGATCGGCGCCAGCGCACTGCGCAGACGGCTTTCCTTCATCTGCATTTCCAGCAGAACCACTTCGGCCGCGGTCAGGTCGCGGTTGGCCGGCAACAGCTGGTAACCACCGTGTTCGGAGAAGTGCATGGCCTGGGCCAGGTCGCACTCGCCGATCAACAGGTCGTAGACCGAGTTTTCCAGGCCATGTTTATCCACACCGCTACCCATGGTGGCGTTGCCTTGTGGATCGAGGTCGATCAACAGCACCCGGCGCTTGGTCGCGACCAGGGATGCTGCGAGGTTGATGCAGGTGGTGGTTTTGCCCACGCCACCTTTTTGGTTCGCTATCGCGAATACCTTAGCCATTCTTGCTTGTGTTCCCAATCATGCCGTGCGGCGCAGTATCAGCAGATGGCGTTGGCCTTGGCAACCAGGTACGGCCAGGGCGTGTTCGCTATCGAGGTGGAAGTCTGCCGGCAATGCTACCAGCTCATCGGCCGGATGAACGCCCTTCATTGCCAGCCAGCGTGTTTCGCTATCGCCGAGGTGGCGAGTCCAGTTGCTGAAGTTTTCCATGCTGCTGAACGCCCGGGAAATGATCCCGTTGAAGGGTTGGGCAGGCTGGAACGCTTCGACGCGACTGTGGATAACTTGCAGGTTATCCAGTTTGAGTTCGAGTTTGACCTGGGTCAGGAAGCGGGTTTTCTTGCCGTTGCTGTCCAGGCACGTCACCTGGGACTCAGGAAACAGGATAGCCAGCGGAATGCCGGGCATGCCGCCGCCACTGCCGACGTCGAGCCAGCGTCCGTTTTCGATGAATGACATCACGCTCAGACTGTCGAGCAGGTGACGGGAGACCATTTCGTCCGGATCACGCACGGCGGTGAGGTTGTAAGCCTTGTTCCATTTGATCAACAGGGCCAGATAACCCAGCAGTTGCGCGTGCTGGGTTTCTGTCAGCGTGACGCCAAGCTGGCGGGCACCTGTGGATAACTCTTCTGCGTGTTGCGAAGTGACCAACGAACTCAAGCGCTTTGCTCCAACTGACGGCCCGCGCCGCGTTTTTTCAAATGAATCATCAACAGCGAGATGGCTGCCGGCGTTACGCCCGGGATACGCGAAGCCTGGCCCAAGGTTTCAGGGCGGGTCGCACCGAGCTTGCTCTGGATCTCTTTGGAGAGACCGGAAATATTCGTGTAGTCGATATCCACAGGCAGTTTGGTGTCTTCGCTGGCGCGCAGGCGGGCGATTTCATCCTGTTGACGATCGATGTAGCCGGCGTACTTGGTCTTGATTTCGACCTGTTCGGCGACTTGTGGATCTTCTGCGCCGCCACCGGTCACTGAGATCAGACCAGCGTAGTCGATTTCCGGACGGCTCAAGAGATTCAGCAGGTTGTATTCGTGGGTCAGCGGCGTGCCGAATTTTTCGGCAATCGCATCGCCCTGTTCGGTGCCCGGGCGAACCCAGGTGCTTTTCAGGCGCTGCTCTTCCAGTTCGATGCTTTCGCGTTTTTTGCAGAAAGCCGCCCAACGCGCGTCATCCACCAGGCCCAGTTCGCGACCTTTTTCGGTCAGGCGCAGGTCGGCGTTGTCTTCGCGCAGGATCAAACGGTATTCGGCGCGGGAAGTGAACATCCGGTACGGCTCTTGGGTGCCGAGGGTAATCAGGTCGTCGACCAACACGCCGATATAGGCCTCGTCGCGACGCGGGCACCAGACCTCTTTGCCTTGCGCGCGCAGTGCGGCGTTGGTCCCGGCCAGCAAACCCTGGGCGCCGGCTTCTTCGTAACCGGTGGTGCCATTGATTTGCCCGGCGAAGAACAGACCGCCGATCACTTTGGTTTCCAGGCTGTACTTCAGGTCGCGCGGATCGAAGTAGTCGTACTCGATGGCGTAGCCCGGGCGCACGATGTGTGCGTTTTCCATGCCGCGGATCGATTGCACGATCTGCAATTGCACATCGAACGGCAAGGATGTGGATATCCCGTTCGGGTACAGCTCGTTTGTGGTCAAACCTTCCGGTTCGATGAAGACCTGGTGGCTTTCCTTGTCGGCAAAGCGGTGAATCTTGTCTTCGATCGACGGGCAGTAACGCGGACCGATGCCTTCGATCTCGCCTGCATCGGAATACATCGGCGAACGGTCGAGGTTCGCCGCGATGATTTCGTGGGTACGGGCGTTGGTGTGGGTAATCCAGCAACTGATCTGCCGTGGATGCTGCTCTTTGGACCCCATGAACGACATCACCGGGATCGGCGTATCGCCGGCCTGCTCGGTCATCACCGAGAAATCCACAGAACGGGCGTCGATACGCGGCGGCGTACCGGTCTTCAGGCGACCGACCCGCAAAGGCAATTCACGTAGACGGTGAGCCAGGGCTATCGACGGTGGATCACCGGCACGGCCGCCGGAGAAATTCTGCAATCCAATGTGGATAAGTCCGCCGAGGAAGGTGCCGGTGGTCAATACCACCGAGTCGGCGAGGAAACGCAGGCCCATCTGGGTCACTACGCCGCGCACTTGTTCCTGCTCGACGATCAGGTCATCAGCGGCCTGTTGAAATATCCACAGGTTCGGCTGGTTTTCCAGGATTTCGCGGACAGCGGCCTTGTACAGAATCCGGTCGGCCTGTGCACGGGTGGCACGTACGGCCGGGCCTTTGCGGCTGTTCAACACGCGAAACTGGATGCCGCCTTTATCGGTAGCCATGGCCATCGCGCCGCCGAGGGCGTCGATTTCCTTGACCAGGTGGCTTTTGCCGATCCCGCCAATGGCCGGGTTGCAACTCATGGCACCGAGGGTTTCCACGTTATGCGTCAGCAACAGGGTTTTCACCCCCATACGTGCTGAGGCCAGTGCTGCCTCGGTACCGGCATGACCGCCGCCGATGACGATCACTTCAAAACGGGAAGGGAAATCCACCACGCACCTCGTGCCTGCTTAAGTAGGTAATTCAGGAATAGTTTGAGCTCAGGTTTTTGGACCTGGTCGACAAGTATAGGGACTTCGCCCTTCCTAAAGAACCCTTTGCACAAAATTTAACCAGCTGTGGAAAAGTCGGAGTTATAGAAATTAAAAAGAGAGAAATTTATTAAATCTTTGTTTTTATGTTTATTTCTATGCACCTACCTTTCTGTGGATAGATCTCTACATCCCTTTATTTTCAATATGTACAGCGATTCAAAACCCTGTGTTCATGTGCCAATGAGGCCCTTGGATAACCGGTGTAAGCCTGTGGATGAAAGGGGTGCTTATCCACAGAGGTGGTTATGTTCAGTTTTCAGGCCCTGTTATCAACTGACCTTAGCGGCGGTTATTCACAGGGCTTAATCCACAAAAAAGCGTCGTTTGCCCGAAATTCAGGCACGAGAATTCCGCTCAAGCAGACAAAGTCCGCTCGGCACTGGAGGGTTTATTCAGAAAAAGAGAGAGCAGACAGGCACGAACGGCCTGTCTGTGAACAACAGGGGGGCTACTTGCCGATACAGAAGCTGGAGAAAATGCGCCCCAACAAATCGTCAGAGCTGAAAGCACCGGTGATTTCCCCAAGCGACTGCTGAGCCTGGCGCAGATCCTCGGCCAACAACTCGCCAGCACCGGCCAGTGTCAACTGGGCCCGACCATGCTCGAGGGCAGCACTGGCATGACGTAGCGCCTCCAGGTGACGCCGACGCGCACTGAAGCTGCTTTCGGACGTTTGCTCGTAGCCCATGCAGGCCTTGAGGTGATCACGCAGCAGCTCCAGACCGGCACCTCCGGACTTGGCGCTCAGGCTGATAGTGACGTGGCCGTCGTCGCTGATCTCCAAGGCAATGGCCTCGCCCGTAAGGTCGGCCTTGTTGCGGATCAGGGTCACTTTCGCTGGATCGGGACGGGTTTCGAGAAATTCCGGCCACAGTGCGAACGGATCGAGGGCTTCCGGCGCGGTGGCATCGACCACCAGTAATACCCGATCTGCTTCACCGATGGCTTTCAGGGCACGTTCGACGCCAATTTTTTCCACATGGTCATCGGTATCGCGCAGACCGGCGGTATCCACCACATGCAGCGGCATGCCATCAATGTGGATATGTTCACGCAGTACGTCACGGGTAGTACCGGCAATTTCAGTCACGATCGCCGCTTCGCGCCCGGCCAGTGCATTGAGCAGGCTGGATTTACCGGCATTCGGACGACCGGCAATGACCACGGTCATGCCGTCTCGCAGCAAGGCACCTTGCCCGGCTTCGCGCATGACAGTGGATAACTCGTCGCGCACTTTGTCGAGCATGCTCAGGACATGGCCATCGGCGAGGAAGTCGATTTCCTCTTCGGGGAAATCGATGGCCGCCTCGACATAGATGCGCAGGCCAATCAGTTGCTCGGTGAGGTTATGCACACGTGACGAGAAAGCACCCTGCAGGGAGCGCAATGCGTTTCGCGCAGCCTGGGCAGAGCTGGCTTCAATCAGATCGGCAATGGCCTCGGCCTGGGCCAGGTCAAGCTTGTCGTTGAGGAACGCGCGCTCGCTGAACTCCCCCGGCCGGGCGAGCCGGCAACCCAGTTCCAGGCAGCGCTTGAGCAACATATCCAGAACGATCGGGCCACCATGCCCCTGGAGTTCCAGCACATCCTCGCCGGTAAACGAGTTTGGCCCCGGAAAATAAAGCGCGATGCCCTGGTCCAATACCTCATCGTGTTCACTGAAAAACGGGCCGTAGTGGGCAAATCGCGGCTTGAGCTCGCGACCACTGAAAGCCTTGGCCGCAACGCTGGCCAACGGCCCGGAAATACGCACGATGCCTACACCGCCACGACCTTGAGCGGTGGCGACGGCGGCGATGGTTTCACGAGGAACGCTCATAAACCGGTATCCAGACAAAAGTGACAGATAGCAAAACGCCCCACTAGGGGGCGTCTTGAGTGGTTATCCACAGTGTAAATCAGGCAGCTGCCTTGGTAGCCGCTTCGATCTTACGAGTGATGTACCACTGTTGGGCGATCGACAGGCAGTTGTTCACTACCCAGTACAGCACCAGACCCGCCGGGAACCACAGGAAGAAGAAGGTGAAGATGATCGGCATCAGCTTCATCACCTTGGCCTGCATCGGATCCGGAGGAGTCGGGTTCAGCTGCTGCTGGATGAACATGGTTGCACCCATGATGATCGGCAGAATGAAGAACGGATCCTTGATCGACAGGTCAGTAATCCACAGCATGAACGGCGCCTGGCGCATTTCAACGCTTTCCAGCAGAACCCAGTACAGCGAGAGGAAAACCGGCATCTGCACGAGGATTGGCAAGCAACCACCCAGCGGATTGATCTTCTCTTTCTTGTACAGCTCCATCATGGCTTGCGACATTTTCTGCCGGTCATCACCATGTTGCTCTTTCAGCGCGGCCAGTTTCGGTGCCACTGCACGCATGCGCGCCATGGATTTGTAGCTGGCAGCCGACAGCGGGAAGAAGATCCCTTTGATCAGCATGGTCAGGAAGATGATCGACCAGCCCCAGTTACCCACAATCGCGTGGATGTGTTGCAGCAACCAGAAGATCGGTTGGGCGATGAACCACAGAATGCCGTAGTCGACAGTCAGTTCCAGGCCTGGGGACAACTCTTTCAGCACGGCCTGGCTTTTCGGGCCGGCGTACAGAACAGCGCTGGTCTCGGCCTTGGCACCCGGGGCAACACTCATCGATGGGCCAGTGTAGCCGATGATGTAGTTGCCTTTGCTGTCTTTACGGGTCTGGACGACGTTGTTTTCGCCCTTGGCCGGGATCCATGCGGTCACGAAGTAGTGCTGCAACCAGGCAACCCAACCGCCAGTGACGGTTTCTTTCAGCGGCGCTTTGTCCATGTCCTTCATGGACACTTTCTTGTACGGCTCCGAACTTGTCCACAGGGCGGCGCCCAGGTAAGTCGCGGTGCCGGTAGCCGTGGTCGACGAAGGATCGGCGCTGGCGTCACGCTTCAACTGGGCAAACATCGCACCGGTCCAGGGCTGGGCGCTCTGGTTGTCGATCAGGTAGGAAACGGTTACGTCATACAGGCCGCGTTTCAGGGTGAAACGCTTGATGTAGTTGACGCCGTCCTTGCTGAACTTCAGGTCCACGACCAACTGGTCCTGACCGTCAGCCAGTTGATAAACCTTCTTCTCCGAGGAATAAACCGGACGACCGGCCGGATTTGCATCCGGACCGTTGGTGCCGATCAGACCGCTTTGTGCCAGATAAGTACGTTCGCCGCCGTTATCGAACAGCTGGAACGGAATTTCCGGGTGATCCTGACGACGCGGATACAGCGGCAGGGTCAGCAGGGCAACATCACCACCTTGTGGGTCGACAGCCAAGTCCAGTACATCCGTTTTGATCTGGATGAGGTCCTTGCTCACAGCCACCGGTGTTTCGGCAGGTGCGCTGGTGTCGCTTGCAGCACGTGGAATGTCGTCACTGGCGGAAGCGTTGGAGCCAGATGCCGTATCCGGCAGGCCCGATGCAGTCGTATTGGTGGCAACATTCTGAGTCGGCAGGGCAGCCTGGCCATAGTCCTGGTTCCATTTAAGAACCATAACGTAGGACACGATTGCCAGGGCGACGATCAGGATCGTGCGTTTGATATCCATGATTACTCGGCCATCGAAGAAGAACGGGAGGTAGGGATAGGTGGAACCGGGTCATAACCACCGGGATTCCACGGATGACAGCGACCTAAACGACGAAAGGTCAGCCAGCCACCGCGAAGAAGGCCATGATTTTCGATGGCTTCTAACGCGTAGCAGGAACAACTGGGGTAGAAACGACAGTGACTGGCCATCAGGGGACTAATGGCATAGCGATAAAACTGGATCGGAACGAGTGCCAGTTTACGCATCTGGACTGTCTACCCCTACAGTTTCGGTTTTGACTGCTGGTACCGGCGAACTGCGAGCCAGGCGTTTCCAGAGTTTGCCGAAATGCTGAATCAATTCGGGGTTTTCTACGTCACCCAAACCTTTGCGCGCGACGATAACAATGTCCCAGCCGACCAGTGAATCCTGGTTCAGGCGAAACGATTCGCGCATCAGACGTTTGAGGCGATTGCGCTCGACGGAGAGCTTTACGCTCTTTTTCCCGATAACCAACCCGAGACGGGGGTGATCAAGATCGTTGTTGCGCGCAAGGAGCAGGAGATTTTTCCCCGGAACCTTGCCGGTAGGGGAGTCAAAGACTGCCTTGAAATGCCGGGGAGTAAGCAGACGCTTTTCCCGACTGAAGTCCTGACTCACCTCCAGTGCCGGCTTATCAAACTGCCAGACGCGCACGACCTTTGGCGCGACGACGCGACAGTACGGCACGACCGTTCTTGGTAGCCATGCGAGCACGGAAACCGTGGGTACGAGCGCGTTTGATAGTGCTTGGTTGGAAAGTACGTTTCATTGTCGTGTTACCTGGTTCGTCCACAACGGGCCGGAATGGCCCCCGTTTTAAGAGACCGGGGATTCTAGAGAAAGCAAGCCTTCAGGTCAATTTCCAACCAGCGTTTCCTTATAAATAGATCTCCAGGCGTTTTGCGCTGAACGAACCGCCGCTAAATATAAAAATAAGAAAGGAAAGTATTTAAAGCTTTTCTGTAAAGCTTATAAAAGCTGGGCCCGCACCATTCTGTGGATAAGTGGTTTCAGGCCTTGTTTTACCTAGTGTACAGAGAATGACAACTACAGTGGAAAACCGTGTTCAGCCTGTGCTGCGCTATCGGATAACCTGTGTGTGGAAAGCCAGTTTATCCACAGGCCGGTTATCCACCGACTTTCGCCCCCACTTGTGCAATGACCTTAACCCCGGTTATCCACAGAGCTTATGCACAGACCACTGGTCGTCTTTTTTGCGTATGAAACGGTGATTCTTCTTGGTCGATGAACCACCTTCGTGTGGATAAGTCGGCGTCTGGTCGCTACAATGGCCGCTTGTTTTTGCCTCACCGGCTTTCAACTTAGGGGATATCCGTGTCAGTGGAACTTTGGCAGCAGTGCGTGGAGCTTCTGCGCGATGAGCTGCCTGCCCAACAATTCAACACTTGGATCCGTCCACTACAGGTCGAAGCCGAAGGCGACGAGTTGCGTGTCTATGCACCCAATCGTTTTGTTCTGGACTGGGTCAACGAAAAGTACCTGGGGCGTGTTCTCGAATTGCTCGATGAGCACGGCAATGGCATGGCGCCTGCGCTCTCCTTATTAATAGGCAGCAAACGCAGTTCGGCACCGCGTGCCGCGCCAAATGCTCCCCTGGCAGCCGCGGCTTCCCAGGCCCAGGCTGCTCAAACACTTGCCAGCCCGCCGCCGCCAGCACCTGCTGCGGCTTCGACCAAGCGCGCCACGCAAAAAGTGGCCGAGGTCACCGAGGAAGAACCTTCCCGTGACAGCTTCGATCCGATGGCCGGCGCCAGTTCGCAACAGGCCCCGGTTCGCGCCGAGCAACGTACCGTGCAGGTCGAAGGTGCGCTCAAGCACACCAGTTACCTGAACCGCACCTTTACCTTCGAGAATTTCGTTGAAGGTAAATCCAACCAGTTGGCGCGCGCCGCCGCCTGGCAGGTGGCCGACAACCCGAAGCACGGTTACAACCCGCTCTTCCTTTATGGTGGTGTGGGCCTGGGTAAAACCCACTTGATGCACGCTGTGGGTAACCATCTATTAAAGAAGAACCCGAATGCCAAGGTGGTGTACCTGCATTCCGAGCGATTCGTGGCGGACATGGTCAAGGCCCTGCAACTGAACGCGATCAACGAGTTCAAACGCTTCTACCGTTCAGTGGATGCGTTGCTGATCGATGACATTCAGTTCTTCGCCCGTAAAGAGCGTTCCCAGGAAGAATTTTTCCACACCTTCAACGCCCTGCTCGAAGGTGGCCAGCAGGTCATTCTTACCAGTGACCGCTACCCGAAAGAAATCGAAGGCCTTGAAGAACGCCTCAAATCCCGCTTTGGCTGGGGTCTGACCGTAGCGGTCGAGCCACCGGAGCTGGAAACCCGTGTGGCGATCCTGATGAAGAAGGCCGATCAGGCCAAAGTCGAGCTGCCGCATGACGCCGCGTTCTTCATTGCCCAGCGTATTCGCTCCAACGTCCGTGAGCTGGAAGGCGCGCTCAAACGCGTGATCGCCCACTCGCACTTCATGGGGCGCGATATCACCATCGAGCTGATTCGCGAATCCCTGAAGGACTTGTTGGCGTTGCAGGATAAACTGGTCTCTGTGGATAACATTCAGCGCACCGTCGCCGAGTACTACAAGATCAAGATCTCCGACTTGCTGTCCAAGCGTCGTTCTCGCTCGGTCGCACGTCCGCGTCAGGTTGCAATGGCCTTGTCCAAAGAGTTGACTAACCACAGCCTGCCGGAAATCGGCGACGTGTTTGGCGGCCGCGACCATACGACTGTTTTGCACGCCTGCCGCAAGATCAACGAACTTAAGGAATCCGACGCGGACATCCGCGAGGACTACAAGAACCTGCTGCGTACACTGACCACTTGATGAACACCAGCGCAGCTAATTAAGGCAAGGGACTAGACCATGCATTTCACCATTCAACGCGAAGCCCTGTTGAAACCCCTGCAACTGGTCGCAGGCGTCGTCGAACGCCGCCAGACCTTGCCGGTGCTCTCCAACGTGCTGCTGGTTGTCGAAGGCCAGCAATTGTCGCTGACCGGTACCGACCTGGAAGTCGAGCTGGTCGGTCGTGTTCAACTCGAAGAGCCGGCGGATCCGGGTTCCATCACCGTGCCTGCGCGCAAGCTGATGGACATCTGCAAGAGCCTGCCAAACGATGCGCTGATCGACATCAAGGTCGATGAGCAGAAGCTTGTGGTCAAGGCCGGCCGTAGCCGCTTCACCCTGTCGACCCTGCCGGCCAACGACTTCCCTACCGTGGAAGAAGGCCCTGGCTCGCTGACCTGCAGCCTGGAGCAAAGCAAGCTGCGCCGTCTGATCGAGCGCACCAGCTTCGCCATGGCCCAGCAGGACGTGCGTTACTACCTCAACGGCATGCTGCTGGAGGTTTCCGCGGGTGTGATCCGCGCCGTGGCCACCGACGGTCACCGCCTGGCCATGTGCTCGATGCAGGCCGATATCGGCCAACCGGATCGTCACCAGGTCATCGTACCGCGCAAAGGTATCCTTGAACTGGCACGCCTGCTCACTGAGCCGGATGGCAATGTCAGCATCGTGCTGGGTCAGCACCACATCCGCGCCACCACCGGTGAATTCACCTTCACCTCGAAACTGGTCGACGGCAAATTCCCGGACTACGAACGCGTTCTGCCAAAAGGCGGCGACAAGCTGGTACTGGGCGATCGCCAGGCGCTGCGCGAAGCCTTCAGCCGTACCGCGATCCTCTCCAACGAGAAGTACCGTGGTATCCGTCTGCAACTGGCCAGCGGTCAGTTGAAGATCCAGGCGAACAACCCGGAGCAGGAAGAAGCGGAAGAAGAAGTGGGCGTTGAATACAACGGTGGCTCTCTGGAAATCGGCTTCAACGTGAGCTACCTGCTCGACGTGTTGGGCGTGATGACCACCGAGCAGGTTCGTCTGATCCTGTCCGATTCCAACAGCAGTGCGCTGGTGCAGGAATCGGATAACGATGACTCGGCCTACGTTGTCATGCCGATGCGTCTGTAATCATGCCCAGCAGAAGCTAGATGTCCTTAAGTCGCGTCTCGGTCACCGCGGTGCGCAATCTGCACCCGGTGACCTTCTCCCCCTCCCCCCGCATCAATATCCTTTACGGCGCCAACGGCAGCGGCAAAACCAGTGTTCTGGAAGCCATCCATCTGCTGGGGCTTGCCCGTTCGTTTCGCAGCACCCGATTGTTGCCGGTCATTCAATACGAGCAACTGGCGTGCACGGTCTTTGGCCAGGTTGAACTGGCCGAGGGTGGGCACAGCGCGTTGGGCATTTCGCGGGATCGCCAAGGCGAATTCCAGATCCGTATCGATGGGCAGAACGCCCGTAGCGCCGCGCAACTGGCGGAGATATTGCCGCTGCAACTGATCAACCCGGACAGTTTTCGATTGCTGGAAGGTGCGCCGAAGATTCGCCGACAGTTTCTCGACTGGGGCGTGTTCCACGTGGAACCGCGCTTCATGTCAACCTGGCAGCGCTTGCAGAAGGCCCTGCGCCAGAGAAACTCTTGGCTGCGGCATGGTACACTTGACGCCGTTTCGCAAGCGGTTTGGGACAGGGAACTGTGCCAGGCCAGCGCTGAAATTGATGAATACCGCCGCGCTTATATCAAAGCCTTGAAACCAGTCTTTGAACAAACCTTGAGCGAACTGGTTGAGCTTGAAGGCTTGACGCTCAGCTATTACCGCGGCTGGGACAAGGACCGTGAACTGAGTGCTGTGCTCGCCGGGTCTTTGCAGCGGGACCAGCAAATGGGGCATACCCAGGCCGGACCACAACGTGCTGATTTGCGTCTCAGGCTGGGCGCACACAACGCTGCGGACATCTTGTCCCGTGGCCAGCAGAAGTTGGTGGTTTGCGCATTGCGGATTGCCCAAGGGCACCTGGTCAGCCAGGCTCGACGCGGTCAGTGTATTTATCTGGTGGATGACTTGCCGTCCGAGCTGGACGAGCACCACCGTCGCGCGCTTTGCCGCTTGTTGGAAGACTTACGCTGCCAGGTATTTATCACCTGTGTAGATCACGAATTATTGAGGGAAGGCTGGCAGACGGAAACGCCAGTCGCTCTGTTCCACGTGGAACAGGGCCGTATCACCCAGACCCACGACCATCGGGAGTGAAGGCATTGAGCGAAGAAAATACGTACGACTCAACGAGCATTAAAGTGCTGAAAGGCCTGGATGCCGTACGCAAACGTCCCGGTATGTACATTGGTGATACCGACGATGGCAGCGGTCTGCACCACATGGTGTTCGAGGTGGTCGATAACTCGATCGACGAAGCGCTCGCCGGCTACTGCGACGACATCAGCATCATCATCCACCCGGATGAGTCCATCACCGTTCGCGACAACGGCCGTGGCATCCCGGTAGACGTACACAAAGAAGAAGGCGTTTCGGCAGCCGAGGTCATCATGACCGTGCTGCACGCCGGCGGTAAATTCGACGACAACTCCTACAAGGTTTCCGGCGGCCTGCACGGTGTGGGTGTGTCGGTCGTGAACGCCCTGTCGGAAGAGTTGGTTCTGACCGTTCGCCGTAGTGGCAAGATCTGGGAACAGACTTACGTCCACGGTGTTCCGCAAGAGCCGATGAAAATCGTTGGCGACTCCGAAACCACCGGCACGCAGATCCACTTCAAGGCTTCCAGCGAAACTTTCAAGAACATCCACTTCAGCTGGGACATCCTGGCCAAGCGGATTCGTGAACTGTCCTTCCTCAACTCCGGTGTCGGTATCGTCCTCAAGGACGAGCGCAGCGGCAAGGAAGAGCTGTTCAAGTACGAAGGCGGCCTGCGTGCGTTCGTTGAATACCTGAACACCAACAAGACCCCGGTCAACCAGGTGTTCCACTTCAACATCCAGCGTGAAGACGGCATCGGCGTGGAAATCGCCCTTCAGTGGAACGACAGCTTCAACGAGAACCTGTTGTGCTTCACCAACAACATTCCACAGCGCGACGGCGGTACTCACCTGGTGGGTTTCCGTTCCGCACTGACGCGTAACCTGAACACCTACATCGAAGCAGAAGGCCTGGCGAAGAAGCACAAGGTCGCCACTACCGGTGACGATGCCCGTGAAGGCCTGACCGCGATCATTTCGGTGAAGGTACCGGATCCGAAGTTCAGCTCCCAGACCAAAGACAAGCTGGTGTCTTCCGAAGTGAAGACTGCGGTCGAACAGGAAATGGGCAAGTACTTCTCGGACTTCCTCCTGGAAAACCCGAACGAAGCCAAGCTGGTCGTCGGCAAGATGATCGACGCGGCCCGTGCCCGTGAAGCGGCACGTAAGGCCCGTGAGATGACCCGCCGCAAAGGCGCGCTGGACATCGCCGGCCTGCCGGGCAAACTGGCGGACTGCCAGGAAAAGGACCCTGCCCTGTCCGAACTGTACCTCGTGGAAGGTGACTCCGCGGGCGGCTCTGCCAAGCAGGGACGCAACCGCAGGACCCAGGCGATTCTGCCCCTCAAGGGTAAGATCCTGAACGTCGAGAAGGCACGCTTCGACAAGATGATCTCTTCCCAGGAAGTAGGCACCCTGATCACCGCGCTCGGCTGCGGCATCGGTCGCGAAGAGTACAACATCGACAAGCTGCGCTATCACAACATCATCATCATGACCGATGCTGACGTCGACGGTTCGCACATCCGTACCTTGCTGTTGACCTTCTTCTTCCGTCAGTTGCCGGAGCTGATCGAGCGTGGCTACATCTACATCGCCCAGCCGCCGCTATACAAAGTGAAGAAAGGCAAGCAAGAGCAATACATCAAAGACGACGACGCCATGGAAGAGTACATGACGCAGTCGGCCCTGGAAGATGCGAGCCTGCACCTGAACGAGGAAGCACCGGGTATCTCCGGCGAAGCCCTTGAGCGTCTGGTGAACGACTTCCGTCTGGTCATGAAGACCCTCAAGCGTCTGTCGCGCCTGTACCCACAGGAACTGACAGAACACTTCATCTACCTGCCGGCGGTCAGCATGGATCAACTGTCCGATCACGCAGCGATGCAGGATTGGTTGGCCCAGTACGAAGTGCGTCTGCGCACCGTCGAGAAGTCGGGTCTGGTCTACAAGGCCAGCCTGCGTGAAGACCGTGAGCGTAACGTCTGGCTGCCAGAGGTCGAACTGATCTCCCATGGCCTGTCGAACTACGTCACCTTCAACCGCGACTTCTTCGGCAGCAACGACTACAAGACCGTGGTTTCCCTGGGCGCTCAACTGAGCACCTTGCTGGACGACGGCGCGTACATCCAGCGTGGCGAGCGCAAGAAGCAGGTCACCGAGTTCAAGGAAGCCCTTGAGTGGTTGATGGCCGAAAGCACCAAGCGCCACACCATCCAGCGATACAAAGGACTGGGCGAGATGAACCCGGATCAGCTGTGGGAAACCACCATGGACCCGGGCTCGCGCCGCATGCTCAAAGTGACCATCGAAGACGCCATTGGCGCGGACCAGATCTTCAACACCCTGATGGGTGATGCGGTCGAACCTCGTCGTGACTTCATCGAGAGCAACGCACTGGCGGTGTCCAACCTGGACTTCTGATCCCGGTCGCCCCGCCATACAAAAGGCCAACGCTCATGCGTTGGCTTTTTATTTGTTGAGGTCAAAAGATCGCAGCCTTCGGCAGCTCCTACAGGCTGCGATCTTTTGATTTTTCCCCACCGGTTTCACTCTCGACTCGCTTTGTACACCGCCTGAAACATCCACATTACGGGCATAAAAAAACCGGCTATATCAGCCGGTTTTTTTACGTCCGAAAAAAACTTATGCACGTTTTTATGGGATTTATCATTCTAAGAAATATGTAAAAAAATCATAAAGTTACGTGCAAATAACAACGGTTTTAAAGGAAACGGTACACAGGTTATCCACAGAATCTCAGACAGTCACCTGATCGTTTGAAACCGGCGCTTTCGGAGCCGGTGGCAGTGAGCCCATATCCCGTTGCATCTGCTCGTTCCACGCCTGGACCCGGTCGTTCAATTCAGCAATGGCTCGCGGTCCGGTGCCTTCGGCATACATCGGTGTGCCAATGATCACGGTGATGACGCCCTGCTTCTTCGCCCAACCGGTTTTCGGCCAGAACTTGCCGGCGTTGTGCGCAATCGGCAGCACGGGCAATTCGGCGTTGACCGCCAATGCGCTGCCACCGCGCGAGAACTTTCCGATGGTGCCGTAAGGAACGCGCGTGCCTTCGGGGAAGATCAGCACCCAGACATTGTCCTTGAGCAACTCATCGCCTTTCTGCGCTACATGCTTGAGTGCGGCTTTCGGGTTGTCGCGATCGATGGCGATCGGTCGCAGCATGGCCATGGCCCAACCGAAAAACGGCACATAGAGCAATTCACGTTTGAGCACCTGGCTCAGCGGTGAGAAGTAGGCAGAGAGAAAGAACGTCTCCCAGGTGCTTTGGTGGTTCGACTGAATGACGCAAGGCCGTTCAGGGACGTTCTCGGCACCCTTCACTTCGTAGCGGATACCCAGAAACACTTTGCTCAGCCACAAGGCGCAGCGGCACCAGTACACGTTGATGAAGCGATAGCGTGCCTTGAACGGCAGAAACGGCGCGATAAAAAAGCTCAGGCTGCACCACAGCAAGGAGCTGGTGCCCAGCAGCAGGTAAAAGAGGAATGTTCTGATGGCCTGCAGTATCGACATGGTGACGTTTACCAATGCGGGCAATGCCCGTCTATATAAAGCGCACTTCCCTTTCATCCTTTGTCAGGAACAATCGAAGCGCACCACTTATTAACGGCAGTTGTGGATAAGTTCTGCGGCAATCGCCGCCAGATCGTCAAAAATCAAGGTGCCTGCCGGAAGGGTCTTGCCCAAAGTCTTTTCGCCTTTTCCGGTCTTTACCAAAACTGGCTGTGAATCGACGGCTTTAGCGGCTTCCAGGTCACCAAGGCTATCGCCGACGAACCATAGATCAGTCAGCGACACGTTGTAATGTGCGGCGATGTTTTTCAACATCCCGGGTTTCGGCTTGCGGCAATCGCAGCCTTCGTCCGGCCCGTGGGGGCAGTAGACGATCAGGCCGACTTCACCACCCTGCTCCGCCACCAGCGCGCGCAAGCGCTCGTGCATGGCATCCAGGGTGGCGAGGTCGTAGTAGCCGCGAGCGATGCCCGACTGGTTGGTAGCGACGGCTACCGTCCAGCCGGCCTTGCTCAACTGCGCGATGGCTTCGATCGAACCGGGGAGTGGGATCCACTCCTCCACCGACTTGATGTAAGCGTCGGAGTCGTAATTGATCACTCCGTCCCGATCGAGAATCAGCAGTTTCAAACAGTCTTACCCCAGCAACGAAATATCGGCGACGCCGAGGAACAACCCACGCAGACGCGCCAGCAACGCATAACGGTTGGCGCGGACTTTGGCGTCCTCTGCGTTGACCATCACGGCTTCGAAGAACGCATCCACCGGCTCGCGCAGGGCGGCCAGGCGTGCCAGGGATTCGCTGTACTGACGCGAGGCGGCCATTGGCTGTACAGCCTGGTCAGCCTGCTGGATCGCCGAGTACAGGGAGAACTCGTTGGCATTGTCGAAGTACTTGGCTTCCACGACGGTAGGCACCGAACCTTCGACCTTGCTCAGCAGGTTCGACACACGCTTGTTCACCGCGGCCAGGGCAGCGGCTTCCGGCAATTTGCGGAAGGCCTCTACCGCTTGCACGCGCTGGTCGAAGTCCAGGGCCGAGCCTGGTTTCAGGGCACGTACCGACAGGTAGGTGGCGACATCGACGCCTTCGTCTTCGTAACGGGCACGCAGACGGTCGAAGATGAATTCCAGTACCGAGTCGTTGAGGCCGGCAGCCTTGACCTTGGCACCGAACGCATCCACGGCGAAGGCCACGGCCTCGGTCAGGTCCAGGTCCAGTTGCTTCTCGATCAGGATGCGCAACACGCCCAGTGCGGCACGGCGCAGGGCATACGGATCCTTGCTACCGGTCGGCAGCATGCCGATGCCGAAAATACCAACCAGCGTATCGAGCTTGTCGGCGATGGCCACGGCCGCACCGGTCAGGGTGGACGGCAGTTCAGCGCCGGCACCGCGCGGCATGTACTGCTCGTTCAGGGCCAGGGCGACGTCTTCCGGCTCGCCATCATTGAGGGCGTAGTAGTAACCGGCGACACCTTGCATCTCCGGGAACTCACCGACCATTTCGGTCGACAGGTCGCACTTCGACAGCAGGCCGGCACGAGCGGCCCACGCGGCGTTGCCGCCGATGCGTTGAGCGATGAACGCGGCCAGTCTGGAAACACGTTCGGCCTTGTCGTAGACGCTGCCGAGTTTTTCCTGGAACACCACGTTCTGCAGGCGCAGGTTGAAGTCTTCGAGCTTCTGCTTCTTGTCCTGCTTGAAGAAGAACTCGGCGTCGGTCAGGCGTGGGCGAACCACTTTCTCGTTACCGGCGATGATCTGCTGCGGGTCTTTGCTTTCGATGTTGGCCACGGTAATGAAACGTGGCAACAACTTGCCGTCGGCGTCCAGCAGGCAGAAGTACTTCTGGTTGTCTTGCATGGTGGTGATCAGGGCTTCTTGCGGCACGTCGAGGAAGCGTTCCTCGAACGAGCACACCAGCGGCACCGGCCATTCGACCAGAGCAGTCACTTCGTCGAGCAGGGCCGGCGGAACGATTGCCGTGCCTTCCTGGCGGGTGGCCAGTTCTTCGGTGCGCTTGCTGATGATCTCGCGACGCTCGTTGGCATCGGCCAAAACGTAGGCGGCACGCAGGTCGGCCAAGTAGCTGGACGGCGAACCGATACGCACGCTTTCCGGATGATGGAAGCGGTGACCACGGGAATCGCGACCGGCTTTCTGGGCGAGGATGGTGCAGTCGATGACCTGGTCACCGAGCAGCATCACCAGCCATTGGGTCGGACGCACGAACTCTTCCTTGCGCGCACCCCAACGCATGCGTTTCGGGATCGGCAGGTCGTTCAGCGAATCTTCGACGATGGTCGGCAGCAGGCTCGCGGTCGGCTTGCCGGCGATGCTCTGGCTGTAGCGCAGTTTCGGGCCGCTCTGATCGATTTCGCTCAGTTCGACGCCGCACTTCTTGGCGAAACCCAGGGCTGCCTGGGTCGGGTTGCCTTCGGCATCGAATGCAGCCTGACGTGGCGGGCCATCGAGGTTGATGCTGCGATCCGGCTGCTGGGTGGCCAGCGAGGTGATCAGCACAGCCAGGCGGCGTGGCGCGGCATAAACGGTTTTAGTCTCGTAGTTCAGGCCGGCAGCTTGCAGGCCCTTGTCGATACCGGCAAGAAACGCCTCGGCCAGGGTATTCAGGGCTTTGGGTGGCAGTTCTTCAGTGCCCAGTTCAACCAGAAAATCCAGAGCACTCATTGTGCAGCCTCCAGCTTGGCCAGTACTTCGTCACGCAGGTCCGGGGTCGCCATCGGGAAGCCCAGCTTGGCGCGAGCCAGCAGGTAGGCTTGCGCAACGGAACGCGCCAGGGTGCGCACACGCAGGATGTATTGCTGACGCGCGGTCACGGAAATTGCCCGGCGTGCGTCCAGCAGGTTGAAGGTATGGGAAGCCTTCAACACCATTTCGTAGCTCGGCAACGGCAGCGGCTGGTCGAGTTCGATCAGGCGCTTGGCTTCGCTTTCGTAGAAATCGAACAGTTCGAACAGCTTGTCGACGTTGGCGTGTTCGAAGTTGTAGGTCGATTGCTCCACTTCGTTCTGGTGGAACACATCGCCGTAGGTCACTTTGCCGAACGGACCATCAGCCCAGACCAGGTCGTAGACCGAGTCCACGCCTTGCAGGTACATGGCCAGACGCTCGAGGCCGTAGGTGATCTCGCCGGTCACCGGGTAGCACTCGATGCCGCCCGCTTGCTGGAAGTAAGTGAACTGGGTCACTTCCATGCCGTTGAGCCAGACTTCCCAGCCCAGACCCCAGGCGCCGAGGGTCGGCGATTCCCAGTTGTCTTCGACGAAGCGGATGTCGTGGACCAGCGGGTCCAGGCCGACATGCTTGAGGGAGCCCAGGTACAGTTCCTGGAAGTTGTCCGGGTTCGGCTTCAGGACCACCTGGAACTGGTAGTAGTGCTGCAGACGGTTCGGGTTTTCGCCGTAGCGGCCGTCAGTCGGACGGCGGCTTGGCTGCACGTAGGCGGCGTTCCAGGTTTCCGGGCCAATGGCGCGCAGGAATGTAGCAGTGTGGAAAGTGCCGGCGCCTACTTCCATATCGTAGGGCTGAAGTACCACACAACCTTGCTCGGCCCAGTATTGCTGGAGGGCGAGGATCAAGTCTTGGAAGGTACGCACGGCTGGCGTAGGCTGGCTCACGAAATTCACCTGTTTCTTGGGCTGCGATTTAAAGAGCGGGAGTATACCCGATTCATTGCTGCGCACGCCCCCTGGAGCCTTATGCCACGCTGCTTTTGGTGTTCCGAAGATCCGCTGTACATGGCTTATCACGATCAGGAGTGGGGCACGCCGCTACGCGATGCGCAGGGATTGTTCGAGTTGCTTTTGCTCGAAGGGTTCCAGGCCGGGCTTTCCTGGATCACCGTGCTGCGCAAACGCGAGCATTATCGTCAGGTGATGTTTGGTTTTGATGTCCAGCGCGTGGCGCAGATGAGCGATGCCGAAATCGACGAGTTGATGCTTGATCCGGGCATCATCCGCAACCGCCTCAAGCTCAACGCGGCCCGGCGCAATGCCCAGGCCTGGCTGGCGCTGGAGGACCCGGTGGCGTTTCTCTGGTCGTTCGTCGGTGGCAGGCCGGTGATCAATCATTTCAAGGACCGCAGCGAAGTCCCGGCCGTGACGCCGACCGCCGTGGAAATGAGCAAAGGCCTGAAAAAAGCCGGTTTCACCTTCGTCGGACCGACCATTTGCTACGCGCTGATGCAGGCCTCGGGCATGGTCATGGATCACACTCGGGACTGCGACCGCTACGCGCAGTTGGCGAACGGCGGTTAGAATGGCCGCCTCGCGCACAGCACAAGATCAGGAGTGACCTGTGGATAAGTTGAAAGGCGCCTTGCTGGTAGGCGCTCTGCGGCTGTTTGCCCTGCTTCCGTGGCGGGCCGTGCAGGCCGTGGGCTCGGCGATTGGCTGGGTCATGTGGAAAACCCCGAACCGTTCCCGCGACGTGGTACGGATCAACCTGTCCAAGTGTTTCCCGGACATGGACCCCGCCGCGCGTGAACGTTTAGTCGGACAGAGCCTGAAAGACATCGGCAAGTCCCTGACCGAAAGCGCCTGCGCCTGGATCTGGCCGGCCCAGCGCTCCATCGACCTGGTGCGCGAGGTCGAAGGCCTCGACATTTTGAAGGACGCCCTCGCCTCCGGCAAAGGCGTGGTTGGCATCACCAGCCATCTGGGCAATTGGGAAGTGCTCAATCACTTCTATTGCAGCCAGTGCAAACCGATCATTTTCTACCGCCCGCCAAAATTGAAGGCGGTGGACGAGTTGCTGCAAAAGCAACGGGTGCAACTGGGTAACAAAGTCGCCGCTTCCACCAAGGAAGGCATCCTCAGCGTCATCAAGGAAGTGCGCAAAGGTGGTGCAGTGGGCATTCCTGCTGACCCGGAACCGGCCGAATCCGCCGGGATCTTCGTGCCGTTCTTCGCCACCCAGGCACTGACCAGCAAGTTCGTACCCAACATGCTCGCCGGCGGCAAAGCGGTTGGCGTGTTCCTGCATGCGCTGCGCCTGCCAGACG
Organism: Pseudomonas sp. GM33; assembly: GCF_000282295.1. Classification (NCBI taxonomy): domain Bacteria; kingdom Pseudomonadati; phylum Pseudomonadota; class Gammaproteobacteria; order Pseudomonadales; family Pseudomonadaceae; genus Pseudomonas; species Pseudomonas sp. GM33. The sequence goes on along the minus strand of NZ_AKJO01000003.1, from coordinate 98,421 downwards.
GTTCAGGCTACAAAGTGATCCTGGAAGCCGCGCCAGAGGCCATGTACAGCACCGATACGGCGGAATCCTGTGCGGCCATGAGTAAAGTGGTCGAGCGTTATGTCGGGGCTTACCCGAGCCAGTACATGTGGAGCATGAAGCGCTTCAAGAAGCGGCCACCGGGTGAAGAGCGCTGGTATTGATTCAATTGGCATGATCTGTGGATAACCCGGGATTCGGGGTTATCCACAACCGTTCATCAAAGGGCGCAGAAGATGTCCGAACATCGCAAGTCATTCCGCATCAAGATCAGTCACGAAAACATCGGCGAATGCCTGGGCCAGACGCGCAATCTGTCGACCACCGGGGTGTACGTCAAGCATCCGAAACTGTCGTCGTTGCCCCGGGGCGCGGTGGTCTACGGGCAGGTGCAAGACTTACCCACAGGCGCACCGCGGGTACGCATGGAAGTGGTGTTGGTGGATGCCGAAGGGATTGGCTTGCGCTATCTCTGAGCGGTGCGGTCCAGCTTTTTCAGAAACACCGTCATTTCCTTTTCTGCCTGCTTGTCGCCATGGTTGCGTGCGGCCTCCAGGCCTTGTTCCCAGGCCTGACGCGCGGCCGCAAAGTCCGCTAGCGCCAGATGGGCCTTGCCCAGCAGTTTCCACGCCGCCGAATACTTCGGATCGAACTCGACGCAGCGTTGAAAATGCTCCGCCGCCTTGGCGTTCTCCCCCAGATCCAGATAACCCTTGCCCAGGCCGAAGCGCAGCAATGAGTTATCCACACCCTTGGCGAGCATTTTTTCCAGGGATTCGATCATCGGTGGATTCCTTTTTGAGGTAGGTCGGTTAGAGGTCAGGTGCCAGTCCGACCGCTATCGCGAGCAAGCTCGCTCCCACAGGGGTTTTGTGATCGACATATAACCAATGTGGGAGCGAGCTTGCTCGCGATGAGGCCAGTCTGATCACCGAAAAATCCGGATCAGAAAAAGCTCAACCCCACATGGAACAACTTCTCCACATCGCGAATATGCTTTTTATCCACAAGGAACAGAATCACATGGTCGCCCGCTTCGATCACGGTGTCATCGTGGGCGATGATCACTTCTTCGTCGCGGATAATCGCACCGATGGTGGTACCCGGCGGCAGGCCGATGTTCTCGATGGCCTTGCCGATCACCTTGCTTGATTTCGCATCGCCATGGGCAATCGCCTCGATGGCTTCCGCCGCGCCCCGGCGCAGCGAGTGCACGCTGACGATGTCGCCACGGCGCACGTGGGCCAGCAAGGTGCCGATGGTCGCCAGTTGCGGGCTGATGGCGATGTCGATGTCGCCGCCCTGGATCAGATCGACATAGGCCGGGTTGTTGATGATGGTCATCACCTTCTTCGCACCGAGGCGCTTGGCCAGCAGCGACGACATGATATTGGCTTCGTCGTCGTTGGTCAGTGCGAGGAACAGGTCCGCGTCGGCGATGTTCTCCTCCAGCAGCAGGTCGCGGTCCGAGGCGCTGCCCTGCAACACCACGGTGCTGTCGAGGTGGTCCGAGAGATGGCGGCAACGTGCCGGGTTCATCTCGATGATCTTTACCTGATAACGGCTTTCGATGGCCTCGGCCAGACGCTCACCGATCTGCCCGCCACCGGCGATGACGATGCGCTTGTAGGTTTCGTCGAGACGGCGCATTTCGCTCATGACCGCGCGAATGTTCGCTTTGGCGGCGATGAAAAACACCTCGTCGTCGGCCTCGATCACGGTATCGCCCTGGGGCAGGATCGGCCGGTCGCGGCGGAAAATGGCGGCCACGCGGGTTTCGACGTTCGGCATGTGTTCACGCAACTGTCGCAGTTGCTGGCCTACCAGCGGCCCGCCGTAATAGGCGCGAACCGCGACCAGTTGCGCCTTGCCTTCGGCGAAGTCGATCACCTGCAAGGCGCCCGGATGCTGGATCAGACGCTTGATGTAGTTGGTGACCACTTGTTCCGGGCTGATCAGCACGTCCACCGGAATCGCTTCGTTCTGGAACAACTGCTCTTCGCGGGTCAGGTACGCAGCCTCACGAACCCGGGCGATCTTGGTCGGGGTGTGGAACAGGGTATGGGCGACCTGGCAGGCGACCATGTTGGTTTCGTCGCTGTTGGTCACGGCGACCAGCATGTCGGCGTCGTCGGCGCCGGCCTGGCGCAGCACGGTCGGAAACGAACCGCGGCCCTGCACCGTGCGGATGTCCAGGCGGTCGCCAAGGTCTCGCAGGCGTTCGCCATCGGTATCGACCACGGTGATGTCGTTGGCTTCGCTGGCCAGGTGTTCTGCCAGCGAACCGCCGACCTGCCCTGCGCCGAGGATGATGATTTTCATCCAGTCACTCCATTGAATCCGTTTAACCGCGCGCGGCGGCGATCTTGATCAGCTTGGCGTAGTAGAACCCGTCGTGGCCGCCTTCCTGGGCGAGCAACTGGCGACCATGGGGCTGCTTGATGCCGGCCGCCGTGGCAAGGTCCAGTTCACGGGCGCCCGGCGTGCGGGCGAGGAACGCTTCGATGACTTCGGTGTTCTCGGTCGGCAGCGTCGAGCAGGTGGCGTATAGCAGAATGCCGCCGACTTCCAGGGTGTTCCACATGGCGTCGAGCAGCTCGCCTTGCAGCAGCGCCAGAGCGGCGATGTCGTCGGGCTGTCGGGTCAGCTTGATGTCCGGATGACGACGGATCACGCCCGTCGCCGAGCATGGCGCGTCCAGCAGGATGCGCTGGAACGGCTTGCCGTCCCACCACGCCTGCGTGTCGCGGCCGTCGGCGGCAATCAGTTCGGCGCTCAGTTTCAGGCGTTCGAGGTTTTCCCGCACCCGCACCAGACGCTTGGCTTCCAGGTCTACCGCCACCACCCCGGCCAGTTTTGGCTCGGCTTCGAGAATATGGCAGGTCTTGCCGCCGGGTGCGCAGCAGGCGTCCAGTACCCGTTGGCCCGGTGCCAGGTCGAGCAGATCAGCGGCCAGTTGCGCAGCTTCGTCCTGCACGCTGATCCAGCCCTCGGCGAAACCCGGCAGGCTGCGCACGTCGGCGGCGGCTTCGAGCACGATACCGTCACGGCTGTAGACACAGGGTGTGGCGGCGATACCGGCGTCGATCAGCAAACCGAGGTAGGCATCCCGGCTGTGATGGCGACGGTTGACCCGCAGGATCATTGGCGGATGCGCGTTGTTGGCGGCGCAGATGGCTTCCCATTGCTCTGGCCAGAACGCCTTCAGGGATTTCTGCAGCCAGCGTGGGTGGGCGGTTCGCACCACCGGATCGCGTTCCAGTTCGGCGAAAATCGTTTCGCTTTCGCGCTGAGCGTTACGCAGGACAGCGTTGAGCAAGGCCTTGGCCCATGGCTTTTTCAACTTGTCGGCGCAACCGACCGTCTCGCCAATCGCGGCATGGGCCGGGACGCGGGTGTAGAGCAACTGATAGAGGCCGACCAGCAGCAGCGCCTCGACATCGGCATCGGCAGCCTTGAACGGCTTTTGCAGCAACCTGGCCGCCAGCGCCGACAAGCGTGGCTGCCAGCGTGCGGTACCGAACGCCAGGTCCTGGGTGAAGCCGCGATCACGGTCCTCGACCTTGTCCAACTGCGTTGGCAGCGAACTGTTGAGCGAGGCTTTTCCGCTCAGGACGGCGGCAAGTGCCTTGGCGGCGGCCAGACGCGGATTCATTGAGCGTCCACCGCTTGACCGAGGACAGTGCCGGTGGCGAATTTCTCACGGCGGCTGTTGAACAGGTCGCTGAAGTTCAGCGCCTTGCCGCCGGGCAATTGCAGACGGGTCAGGCACAACGCCTGCTCGCCGCACGCGACGATCAGGCCATCCTTGCTGGCGCTGAGGATTTCACCGGGTGCACCTTTGCCCTCTGCCAGGTTCGCGGCCAGCACTTTCAGGGCTTCGCCATTCAGGGTGCTGTGGGTGATCGGCCACGGGTTGAAGGCACGCACCAGGCGTTCCAGCTCAACCGCCGGGCCACTCCAGTCGATGCGCGCTTCGTCCTTGTTCAATTTGTGCGCGTAGGTGGCCAGGCTGTCGTCCTGCACTTCGCCTTCCAGCGTACCCGCGGCGAGGCCGGCAATTGCCTGAACCACGGCCGGTGGACCCATTTCGGCCAGACGGTCGTGAAGGCTGCCGCCAGTGTCTTCGGCGCTGATCGGCGTGGTGACTTTAAGCAGCATGGGCCCGGTGTCGAGGCCGGCTTCCATACGCATCACGGTCACGCCGCTTTCGGCATCACCTGCTTGCACGGCACGCTGGATCGGCGCCGCACCGCGCCAGCGCGGCAACAGCGAGGCGTGGCTGTTGATGCAACCCAGGCGCGGAATATCCAGCACCACTTGCGGCAGGATCAGGCCGTAGGCGACCACCACCATCAAGTCCGGTTTCAGCGCGGCCAGTTCGGCTTGCGCGTCTTCGTTGCGCAGGGTTGGCGGCTGCAACACCGGGATGTTGTTCTCCAGCGCAAGCTGCTTGACCGGGCTCGGCATCAGTTTTTGCCCGCGACCGGCCGGACGATCCGGTTGGGTGTAGACCGCGACGATCTCGTAAGGGCTGCTCAGCAGGGCCTTGAGATGTTCGGCGGCGAATTCCGGGGTGCCGGCAAAGACAATGCGCAGTGGCTCAGTCATGGGTGACGTCTCTTGAAAAGAAAAAGGCTTGCCGCAGCAAGCCTTTGAAGATGGGCATCAGGCGTTCTGGCGATGAAGCTTTTCCAGTTTCTTCTTGATGCGGTCGCGTTTGAGCGTGGACAGGTAATCGACGAACAATTTGCCATTGAGGTGGTCGCATTCGTGCTGGATGCACACCGCGAGCAAATCTTCGGCGATCAGTTCGTATGGCTTGCCGTCGCGGTCCAGTGCCTTGACCTTGACCCGTTGCGGGCGATCGACGTTTTCGTAGAAGCCCGGCACCGACAGGCAGCCTTCCTGGTACTGGCCCATGTCGTCGGTCAGCGGTTCGAGCTCGGGGTTGATGAACACTCGCGGCTCGGTGCGGTCTTCGGAGAGGTCCATCACGACGATACGTTTGTGCACGTTGACCTGGGTAGCGGCGAGGCCGATGCCAGGCGCTTCATACATTGTTTCAAACATGTCGTCGACCAACTGACGCACTTCGTCGTCCACTACGGCCACTGGCTTGGCGATAGTGCGCAGACGCGGATCAGGGAATTCGAGGATGTTTAAAATGGCCATAAGCTTGATCAGTGCACGTGTGAAGTAAGGTCGGGTCGATGGCCTGGCGGGTCCGAAGAAATGCAGGCTACCGTTGTAAAACGTAGCTCCCTTCTGTTGACAAGCAAGTTTTGACAAGCAAGCCGGGAGCGAGCCACTGACGGCTCTGGCGTTTCACGCGAATGCACATAATAAAGGGATTCACCGCATGAGGAAATCACTACTCGCCCTGCTGCTCCTGGCGTCGGCAGGCTGGGCGTACGGGCAGGGGCAACTTCGGGAAGATATTCCCACCATAAAGCTGTCGCCTCAGGTTCGCAGCAGCCCGGTGGCCGAGGTTATCCCCGGCATTGCGCTCAAATCGATCAACAGCTTTCTGCTGAGCAACCGCATCGTCGACAAGGCCGAGGATTTCACCAAGGCGCCTTACATCGTCGCTGGTGATTCCGAACGGGTGCTCAGCGGCGCGGGTGACCGCATCTTTGCCCGCGGCCAATTCGATCCGGCGCAACCGGCGTACGGTATCTTCCGCCAAGGCAAGGTCTACACCGATCCGCAGAGCAAGGAAATCCTGGGGATCAACGCCGACGACATCGGCGGCGGCGATGTCGTGGCCATTGAAGGTGACGTCGCTACCCTGGAGTTGCAACGCACGACCCAGGAGGTCCGCCTCGGCGATCGCTTGTTCAGCGGTGAAGAGCAGGCGATCAACTCGACCTTCACGCCCAGGGCGCCGAGCCAAGAAGTCAACGGTTTGATCATCGATGTTCCGCGCGGGGTCACGCAGATCGGCGAGTTGGACGTGGTTACCCTGAACAAGGGGCAGCGCGACGGTCTGGTCGAAGGCAATCTGCTGGCAGTGATGAAAACCGGCGAAACAGTGCGGGACCGGATCACGGGCCAGCCATTGAAGATTCCCGATGAGCGCGCCGGTCTGCTGATGGTTTTCCGTACCTACGACAAACTCAGTTATGGGCTGGTGCTCAGCGCTTCGCGCTCGCTGTCGGTGATGGACAAGGTACGAAATCCGTAAGAGTGCTTCACAAGTTACCAACAGAGTTATCCACAGCTTATTCCCGTTTGTACGGGTGCTCATAACGATCAAGGATGATCCATGTCGCTGCCTGCCGTTACACCGGTTTCCCCCGCGGAACTGGAAGCTCGTTTACGTCTGCACCGTTTGCCGGAACTCGGCCCGGCGCGTTTCAAGAAATTGCTCGAAGCCTTCGGCTCGGCATCCAAAGCCCTCAGTGCACCCGCCAGTGCCTGGCGCGCGCTGGGTTTGCCATTGACCTGTTCCGAGGCCAGGCGTAGCGCTGAGATCCGTGACGGCGCCAGTCATGCATTGGCCTGGCTGGAGCATCCGGCCCAGCATTTACTGATGTGGGACCAACCGGACTACCCGGCGCTGCTGGCACAAATCAGCGATGCACCACCGCTGTTATTTGTCGCCGGCGATCCCGGCATTCTGGAAAAACCACAACTGGCGATGGTCGGCAGCCGTCGCGCTTCCCGGCCGGGGATGGACACCGCTGCCGCGTTTTCCCGCAGCCTGGCGGGTGCCGGTTTTGTCATTACCAGCGGCCTGGCCCTGGGCATTGACGCCGCCGCACATCAGGCCGCATTGGATGTCGGCGGGCAAACGGTGGGTGTGCTCGGCACGGGGCTCGAGAAGTTTTATCCACAGCGAAATAGACGTCTGGCGGACGCCATGATCACCTCGGGCAGCGCGGTACTTTCGGAGTTTCCGCTGGATGCCGGCCCCAGCGCAGGCAACTTCCCCCGGCGCAACCGGATCATCAGCGGTTTGTCCCTCGGCGTGCTGGTGGTCGAAGCCAGTGTCGCCAGCGGTTCACTGATCACCGCGAGGCTGGCGGCGGAACAGGGACGCGAGGTGTTTGCTATGCCCGGGTCGATCCATCATCCCGGTGCCCGCGGCTGCCATCAGTTGATTCGCGACGGTGCGGTGCTGGTGGAAACCATCGAACATATCCTCGAAGCCTTGCGCGGCTGGCAACGACTGCCGTTATCCACAGAATCCTTTACCCCTGAAACGACTCACCCCCTGTTGAAGTTGCTGCATGCCGCACCTCTGACCAGTGAAGCGCTGGCCGACGCAAGCGGCTGGACCTTGCCGAAAGTGCTGGCGGCGTTGACGGAACTGGAAATGGATGGTCGCGCTATTTGCGAAAGCGGGCGCTGGTTTGCACGGGTGAGCTAGGTTTTATAAACAAGATCGGTAAACTGCGCAGAGCCTTATTCTGGAGAGTTTTTCATGGTCAACAGTTGGCGTGTGCAACAAGCCGCGCAAGCAATTCGCGCCGGGGCGGTGATTGCCTACCCAACCGAAGCAGTCTGGGGCCTGGGTTGCGACCCGTGGGACGAGGAAGCGGTGGAGCGTCTGCTGCTGATCAAGGGGCGGTCCGAGGATAAAGGGCTGATCCTGGTCGCGGACAACATCCGTCAGTTCGATTTCCTCTTCGATGACTTCCCCGAGTTGTGGATGGACCGCATGGCCAGTACCTGGCCAGGTCCGAACACCTGGCTGGTGCCGCACCAGAACCTGCTGCCGCAGTGGATTACCGGTGTGCATGAAACCGTGGCGCTGCGGGTCAGTGATCACCCTCTGGTGCGGGACTTGTGCGCACTGGTCGGGCCGCTGGTGTCGACGTCGGCCAACCCGCAGGGACGCCCGGCGGCACGCACGCGGCTTCGCGTCGAGCAGTACTTCCGTGGGCAGTTGGATCTGGTACTGGGTGGCAATCTGGGCGGGCGCAAGAACCCGAGCGTGATTCGCGATCTGGCGACCGGCAAGGTTGTGCGCCCGGACTGAGACCGGGTTGACCTCCTTCGCGAGCAAGCCCGCTCCCACACTGGATCTGTGAACGACACAGATCCAGTGTGGGAGCGGGCTTGCTCGCGAAGGGCCCTACCAGTCAACTACCCATTCAGGGCAACAGAACCACCGAACCCGTCGTACGCCGTGCCGACAACTCGGTCTGCGCCTTCGCCGCGTCAGCCAGTGGAAAACGCTGACTGATGTCCACGGTCAGCTTGCCGCTGATGATCATCTCGAACAACTCGTCGGCCATGCGTTGCAGGTTCTCGGCGTTGTTCGCATAAGTGCCCAGGGTCGGCCGGGTCACGTACAGCGAGCCTTTCCCCGCCAGGATCCCCAGGTTCACACCGTCGACCGCACCGGACGCATTGCCAAAACTCACCACCAGGCCACGCGGTGCGGCACTGTCGAGTGATGTCAGCCAGGTGTCCTTGCCAACGCCGTCATACACCACCGGGACTTTTTTGCCGTCGGTCAATTCCAGCACGCGCTGGGCGACGTTTTCATGGCTGTAGTCGATGGTCGCCCAAGCGCCGTTGGCCTTGGCCAGTGCGGCTTTCTCGGGCGAACTGACCGTACCGATCAGCTTCACGCCCAAGGCCCTTGCCCACTGGCAGGCCAGTGAGCCTACCCCGCCGGCTGCGGCGTGGAACAGGATGGTTTCGCCACCCTTGAGCTCATAAGTCTGACGCAGCAGGTACTGCACGGTCAGGCCCTTGAGCATTACGCCAGCGGCCTGTTCGAAGCTGATGGCGTCCGGCAGTTTCACCAGATTGGCCTCGGGCAACACATGAACTTCGCTATAGGCGCCCAGAGGGCCGCTGCCATAGGCCACGCGATCGCCGATCTTGAAGCGGGTCACGTCGCTGCCGACCGCCTCGACCACGCCCGCACCCTCCGAGCCGAGGCCAGATGGCAGGGATGGCGGCGGGTACAGGCCGCTACGGTAATAGGTGTCGATGAAGTTCAGGCCGATGGCCTTGTTGGTCACGCGCACTTCCTTCGGACCTGGCTCGGCAGGTTGGTAATCCACATACTCGAGCACTTCGGGGCCGCCATGGGCACGGAACTGGATACGCTTTGCCATCGGAACTCTCCATAGGTCGTTTTGCCAAGCGCCCTATCGGACTCCTAAGCTTGATTTTCGTCAACTGCGAAGGGGTAACTTGCGATGTTATGCTACGCGCCCATTTGCGCAGGCTGAGCTCCAATGGAGCGCCGCGTTGTTTTGCCCGATTCAAGGTGATGACATGACGACCCGCACCGAGGCCGTAAAAGCCTACCTGCTCGACCTGCAAGACCGTATCTGCGCCGCCCTGGAAGCCGAAGACGGTGGCACGCAATTCGTCGAAGACGCCTGGACCAGGCCGGCCGGCGGTGGCGGTCGCACCCGCGTGATTGAAAACGGCACGGTGATTGAAAAGGGTGGCGTGAACTTTTCCCACGTCTTTGGCAGCGGTCTCCCACCCTCAGCCAGCGCCCACCGGCCGGAGCTGGCGGGCCGTGGCTTTGAAGCCTTGGGCGTGTCGCTGGTGATTCACCCGCACAACCCCCATGTGCCGACTTCCCACGCCAACGTGCGCTTTTTCATTGCTGAAAAAGAAGGTGAAGAACCGGTCTGGTGGTTTGGCGGCGGCTTTGACCTGACCCCGTATTACGGTAACGAGGAAGACTGCATCCACTGGCATCGCATCGCCGAGCAGGCCTGTGCACCGTTCGGCCCGGACGTCTACTCGCGTTACAAGGCCTGGTGCGACAGCTACTTCCACATCAAGCATCGTCACGAGCCGCGTGGCATCGGCGGGCTGTTTTTCGACGACCTGAACGAGTGGGATTTCGACACCAGCTTCGCCTTCATGCGCGCCATTGGCGACGCGTACATCGATGCTTACCTGCCGATCGTGCAGCGCCGCAAGAACGACGCGTTCACGGCCAAGCAGCGCGAGTTCCAGGAGTTCCGCCGTGGCCGCTACGTTGAATTCAACCTGGTCTACGACCGCGGCACGTTGTTCGGCCTGCAATCGGGCGGGCGTACCGAGTCGATCTTGATGTCGCTGCCACCGCAAGTGCGCTGGGGCTACGACTGGAAGGCCGAGCCTGGCAGCGAAGAAGCGCGCCTGACCGAGTACTTCCTGCAGGACCGCGATTGGTTGGCCGAAGCTTGAACGAGGAATCCTGATGGACCGTTATGTCGTATTCGGTAACCCGATTGGCCACAGCAAATCACCGTTGATCCACCGCCTGTTCGCCGAGCAGACTGCGCAAAAGCTGGACTACAGCACAATGCTGGCGCCACTCGACGACTTTTCCACCTGTGCCCGGACGTTTTTCCTTGAGGGACGCGGTGCCAATGTGACGGTGCCGTTCAAGGAAGAAGCCTACCGGCTGGCGAACAGCCTGACGGCGCGGGCGCAGCGCGCCGGTGCGGTCAATACCTTGAGCAAACTGGCCGATGGCAGCCTGCTGGGCGACAACACCGACGGTGCCGGGCTGGTGCGGGACCTGACGGTCAACGCCGGATTCAGCCTCAAGGGCAAACGCATCCTGCTGCTCGGCGCTGGCGGCGCGGTGCGCGGTGCTTTGGAGCCGTTGTTGGCCGAGCAACCGGCTTCGGTGATCATCGCCAACCGCACGGTGGACAAGGCCGAGTTGCTCGCGGAGCTGTTCTGCGATCTGGGGCCGGTCTCGGCCAGTGGCTACGACTGGTTGCAGGAGTCGGTGGACCTGATCATCAACGCGACTTCCGCGAGCCTCACGGGCGATGTGCCGCCGATTGCGCCCAGCCTGATCGAACCGGGCAAAACAGTGTGCTACGACATGATGTACGGCAAGGAGCCGACTTCGTTCTGCCGCTGGGCCAGCGAACACGGGGCTGCGGTGTCGATGGATGGCTTGGGGATGCTGGCCGAGCAGGCCGCGGAAGCGTTTTTCCTGTGGCGCGGCGTGCGACCGGATACAGCACCGGTGTTGGCTGAGTTGCGTCGGCAGTTGGCCCTTTAAAAGCTTCGCGAGCAGGCTCGCTCCCACAGGGGGCACCAAAAACCTGTGGGAGCGAGCCTGCTCGCGAATGGTGCGACACCGATTTCGGCTCAGTCCTCAAACCGGATCGGGCATTTCTCCGCGCCTTCGAGCTTCCTCAGCTCTTCCACCACCTGCGGCCGGGCCCGGCGCAACGTCAGGCTGCGGTCCTGGCGCAGCAATCGTCGCGCTTCCTGGTGCAGCATTTCCACCCCTGAGTAATCGATGAAGTTGATCTGCTGCGCCTCGATCACCACGCGTGCGCCGTGCATGCGTTGCAGGCGTACTTGCAGGTAGTGGCTGGCACCGAAAAAGATCGAACCGCCGACCCGCAGAATGTCCTCCTCGCCATCGCGTACGTGCTGCACCCGTGGCTGCGATGTGCGTTTGAGATAGAAAAAAAGCGAGGCCAATACGCCAGCGTAGATCGCCGTCTGCAACTCCAGCAGCAGCGTGGCGACGCAGGTCAGCGCCATGACCACGAACTCGGCGCGGCTGACCCGCAACAATGCGCGAATGCCACGATGGTCCACCAGGCCCCAGGCGATCAACAGAATGCTGCCGGCCATGGCCGGAATCGGGATGTGTTCGATCAACCGCGCGCCGAATAGGGCGAACATCGCCACCCACAGTGCCGAAAAAATCCCCGCCAGCGGTGAGCAGGCGCCGGCCTCGTAGCTGAGACCCGAGCGGGTGAAGGAGCCAGCGGACAGCGATCCGGAAAAAAACGCGCCGACCATGTTCGACAAGCCCTGAGCACGAACTTCCTGGTTGGCGTCGAGTAATTGCTGCGAACGTGCAGAGATCGAGCGGGCAATCGACAGACTGGTGACCAGCCCGAGCATGCCGACCGCCACGGCGCTGGGCAGCAGGCGCAGGATCAGATCGAGATCCAGCGGCAAAGGACTGAAAGGCGGCAGCTTGCCGGTGAAGGCGCTGACCAGTTGCACGTGCCCGAACATCGATGGCCAGAGCCAGACCAGCAATCCGCCAAGGATCAGGGTGATCAGCAGCGTCGGCCAGCGTGGCAGCAGCTGTTTGAGGATCACGCCCACCACCACCGTTGCCAGTCCCAGCGCCAGCGAAGGTTTGTCCATTTCGCCGAGATGGCGCAATAACGTGATGAAACTGTCCAGCGCGGTGGCTTGGCTGGGCAAGTCCAGTCCCAGCAGGTTAGGCAATTGACCGATGGCAATCACCACGGCAGCACCCAGGGTGAAGCCGAGCACCACCGAGTGCGAGACGAAATTCACCAGCGCGCCAAACCGCAACAAACCCAGCAGCCATTGAAAGATGCCGGCCAGGAAGGTGAGCAACAGGATCACGGTGACGTAGTCCTGCGTCGCCGGAACGGCCAGAGGACTGACGCTGGCGTACAGGACAATCGAGATGGCCGCTGTAGGACCGCAGATCAAATGCCACGACGAGCCCCAGAGGCAGGCGATCAGCACCGGGATGATTGCGGCGTACAGGCCGTATTCCGGTGGGAGACCGGCGATGAGCGCGTAGGCAATGGATTGAGGCAACGCCAGAATCGCGCCGCTGAGGCCGACGACCAGGTCACGGCCGACGCTGGTGCGGGTTTGCTTGGGCAACCAACTGAGGAATGGAAAGAGTGAATGGCGGCTTGGCAGGGCCATGGGGCCTCTCGGTGAATAGACGGCGCAATTATGTCAGGGTGGTGGGTCAGAACCAGTTGTGCAAGGGCGACCATCGAATCGCGGGCAAGCCCGCTGCCACAAGGATCTCCGAAAACCTGTGGGAGCGGGCTTGCCCGCGATGGCGTCCTTGACGGTTACAACTTGGCTTTGACCGCCGGCAGCGCGTCCTTGCCATCCACGGTCTTCACGCCATCAAGCCACTTGTCTAACACCGCCGGGTTGGCCTTGATCCATGCCTTGGCTGCGTCGGCGTTACTGACCTTGTTGTTCACCACCTCGGCCATGATGCTGTTTTCCATGTCCTGGGTGAAGCTCAGGTTGGTCAGGAGTTTGCCGACGTTCGGGCAGGCCTGTGCATAACCTTTGCGGGTCAGTGTGTGCACGCTGCCGGTGTCGCCGAAGTATTTCTCGCCGCCCTTGAGGTAATGCATTTTCAGCTGCACGTTCATCGGGTGCGGGGTCCAGCCGAGGAAGGTCACGAATTTCTGCTTTTTCACCGCGCGGGACACTTCCGCCAGCATGGCCTGCTCGCTGGACTCGACCAGTTTCCACTGGCCCATGTCGAAATCGTTTTTCTTGATGATCTCTTGCAGCGAGATGTTCGCCGGTGCGCCGGAGCCGATGCCGTAGATCTTGCGGTCGAACTTGTCGGCGTATTTGTTCAGGTCGGCAAAGTTATGCACACCCGCGTCCCACACATAGTCTGGAACGGCAAGGGTGAACTCGGTGCCGTCGAGGTTCTTCGCCAGTTGCGTGACATCGCCATTGGCGACGAATTTGTCATAGAAGCCCTGCTGCGCCGGCATCCAGTTACCCAGGAACACATCAACCTGGCCATCCTTGAGCCCGCCAAAAGTGATCGGCACCGCGAGGGTGTCGACCTTGGCCTTGTAGCCCATGCCGTCCAGCAGGAACCCGGTGATGGCATTGGTCGCGGCGATGTCGCTCCAACCCGGGTCGGCCATCTTCACGGTCTCGCAACTCTGGTCGGCAAACGCCGATGCGCTGCCCAGAGCCAGGAGCCCGACCGTCAGTACTGTGGATAACCTTTGCATGGACTTCCCCTTACATTATTGGTTTTGGCAGGGTTGTGGATAACGTGCTTTACGTTCCAGATCGTCGAGGTCGATGTGGTTGCGCATGTACTGCTGACTGGCGTCTACCAGCGGCTGGTGATCCCAGCTCTTCAGCTTGCCGAGGGTCAGCGCCTCGGCCACGAAACGCCGGCGTCGCTGGCTGGCGAGCACCTGCTGGTGGATCGCCGGAATGTTCCATTTCGCCCGCGCCTCAGCGAGAAAATCGTCGAACAGCTGGCGATGTTGCGGCGAATGGCTGAGTTCTTCCAGTTCGCGAGGGTCATTGTTTACGTCGAAGAGCAGACAAGGATCGTCTTCGCTGTAGATGAATTTATAGGCACCGCGGCGGATCATCATCAGCGGGCTGATGGTGCCTTCGGCCATGTATTCGCCGAATACTTCATCGTGGCCACCCTGCCCTTGCAGGTGCGGCACCATCGAACGGCCATCCAGCGGCAGGCCTGGTTCCAGCGAGCCGCCGGCCAGTTCGACGAATGTCGGCAACAGGTCCGCCGTGGAAACACTGGCGCTGACCCGGCCAGCGCCAAACTGCCCCGGTGCGCTGATCAGCAGCGGCACCCGTGCGGCCATTTCATACCAGTGCATTTTGTACCAGAGGCCGCGCTCGCCGAGCATGTCGCCGTGGTCACCGGAAAACACGATGATGGTGTCATCGATCAGCCCTGTGTCCTCGAGGGTTTGCAGGAGTTTGCCGACGTTGCTGTCGATATAGCTGCACGCGCCGAAATAGGCACGGCGGGCATCGCGAATCTTGTCCACAGGCAGTGGCTTGTCCCACAGGTCATAGACCTTGAGCAAACGCTGCGAGTGCGGATCAAGGTCATGCGGGTCCGGGGTTGCAGGCAGCGGGATATCGGCATCGTCGTACAAATCCCAGAAAGCCTTGGGAATCGTGTACGGATCGTGTGGGTGAGTCATGGAAACGGTCAGGCAGAACGGCTGGTCGCCCTCCTCGCGGATATGGTCGAACAGGTACTGCTGAGCCTTGAATACCACCTCTTCGTCGAAATCCAGCTGGTTGGTGCGCACGCACGGGCCGGCTTGCAGAACCGAGGACATGTTGTGGTACCAGGTCGGCCGCACATCCGGTTCATCCCAGTTCACTGCCCAGCCGTAGTCGGCCGGGTAGATGTCACTGGTCAGGCGCTCTTCGTAGCCGTGCAACTGGTCCGGCCCGCAGAAATGCATCTTGCCCGACAGGGCGGTGCGGTAGCCGAGGCGGCGTAAATAATGGGCATAGGTCGGTACGTCGGCGGGGAAATCGGCAGCGTTGTCATAGGCGCCGATCTTGCTCGGCAACTGGCCGCTGACCAGGGTGAAACGCGACGGCGCGCACAGCGGGCTGTTGCAATAAGCCGAGTCGAACACCACGCCTTGTGCGGCGAGGCGGCTGAGATGGGGCAGCTTGATGGGCGATGGACCGTAGAACGGCAACATTGGCGCGGCCATTTGATCGGCCATGATGAAAAGAATGTTCTTGCGCTTCATGTGATCGCGGCATTCCATAGTGGATGTTTATGCGAGAGTGCTGGCTTCGAGAATGAAACCCAAGCTCTTCACGGTAAAGCCCATGCACGGCAATGACTAGGATAAGCACAGCTTATGTATGACGCCCTTGGTGACCTGTCACTGGACCTGCTTCGTGCCTTCGAAGCGGCAGCCCGTCAGCGCAGCTTCACCGCGGCGGCGGTTGAGCTCGGCACCACGCAGCCGGCCATCAGTCAGCAGATCAAGCGCCTTGAAGAACAACTGGCGACCCGATTGTTCGACCGCATTTATCGAGGAATCGAACTGACTGAGGCCGGGCTGATACTTTTTCAGCAGGTTCAGCTCGGATTGCAGAATATCGACGCAGGATTGAGCGCAATCAGCACCCAGCAACAGCATGAGGTGCTGCAGGTGGCCACGGATTTTGCCTTCGCCGCCTATTGGTTGATGCCGCGTCTGCACCGCTTTCACGCGGCCAATCCGCAGGTGGATGTCAGCCTGGTTACCAGTGAGCGTAGCCATAACATGCTACGTACCGATATCGACGTGGCGATATTGTTCGGCGATGGCCGCTTCAAGCAGGGTGAAAGCCATTGGCTGTTCAGTGAGGAAGTGTTTCCGGTGTGCAGCCCGCAGTTGCTGGGTGAGCGTTCCCTGCCTTTGCCCCCCCAGGCATTGCTCGAGTTTCCGTTGCTGCATCTGCGTGGGGAACACAGCAGTAACTGGTTCGACTGGAGCGGTGTATTCCGCGAGTTGGGCATCACCTCGCCCCCGGCACCCGGTCAACTGCGTTTCGACAACTACACCTTGCTGATTCAGGCGGCGATTGGTGGTCAGGGCGTGGCCATCGGCTGGCGCCACCTTGTGGATAACTTGCTGGCGCAAGGATTGTTATGTCGACCGATCGGCGAAACGGTGATGTCCCGGCTGGGCTATTACGTGGTTTTGCCCCAGCGTAAACGGCGCGGGGTGTTGATCCAGCAGTTTGTGGACTGGTTGATGGCTGAGCAGGCGGGTAGCGCGGAGTCGTTGACGGGGTTGGCGTTTCCTTCGATTGCGGTTTGAGTGTCAAAAGATCGCAGCCTTCGGCAGCTCCTACAGGAGCAGCCGATTCAAGGTTCCGAGGTCGCGATGAAACTGACGTGCTCGCCGATGTGCAGTTTCAGGTGCAATTCATCGGCAATGCCCACGGCAGTGCGGGCCAATCGCCCAAGCGGTTCGGCCAGCCCCGGCTCGAGGTTGCCGCCGGGTTTGGCGAAATGTTCGATGGTCAGCCCCGGTACCCCGCGCGGTTCGTTGACCAGCGTCCACTGCAAAGGACTGCTTTGCAGTGCCTCGCGAATTTCCTCTGCGGCGTGACGTTGCAGGCTGTCCTCGAGCTCCGGCTCGTCCAGCACCGCGAAATCTCCCACCAGAAACAACCGGGCAACGCCTGCCCCCTGCAGGCCTTCAATCAAGGCGTCGACTGCCAGCACTTGCTCGACCGGACCCGGTACGATGGTTTTTTCCACGTGTTCGCTGTTGAACGGTAAGCCCGGGGCGTCCAGTAAGCAGATGACCACGGAGCTGCCGGCCACACTCTGCTTGACCCGTTGCGCGTCAAACAGGTCGCCAGTCTTGGTGCGCAGCCCCGGACGAGGTGCCAGCGCATTGAGGTCATCGAGAATCGCGATCACTTCATGCTGGCGCCGCAGCATTTCAGCCATCAGCGCACTGCCCAGGCTACTCATGGCACCATAAAGCACCACTTTCACAACGGGGGTTTCGGCATTTTTCATGGCTGAACCCTTTTTCCAGCGTCTATATGATGTGTGACCCGCAGGAAAGGGTGAGGGTTCGAACAGCTTTCAGAGGGATTGCAATGCAGCAGATCACGGGCTATCACGCCCATGTTTACTTCGATGCCGACTCGATCGGGCAGGCGCGGGCGCTGTGTGAGCAGGCGGCGCAATTGTTTCCAGTGAAAATGGGCCGTGTGCACGAGCGCCCGGTCGGTCCACACCCGGACTGGAGCTGCCAGTTGGCGTTCGAGCCGCAGGTGCTGGGCGAAGTGCTGCCGTGGCTGGCGCTCAACCGCAAGGGCCTGGTGGTGTTTTTACACCCGGACACCGGCGACGATCTGCGTGACCACACCGAGCATGCGATCTGGATGGGTGCGATTCGACCGCTGGACCTGTCTATTTTTTGATCAGAGTGTTTCTTCGGCTTCGCCGGGCAAGTGTTCGTCCAGATGCAGCCATGGCAAGCGGCTGTCGGTCCAGATGTGCCGCTGCGCCGGTGCCTGCTCAGGGTGGTCAAGGGTGGCGATGGTCAGGTCGATGCTGTCCGGGCTCAGGTGCGTTACCACCGCCAGCTGCGCCCCGCAGTGACCGCAGAAATAACGCGCGCAGGTGGATGAAGAGTCGTACCGCGACGGTGTCCCGGCCAGCCATTTAAAGGCGGATGCCGGCACGGTGATCCAGGTGGTGACGATGCCGCCGCTGACCCGTCGGCAAATCGAACAATGACAGTGGACGATGTCGTGCAGTGGCCCGCTGAATTGATAGCGCAGCTGCCCGCAGTGGCAACCGCCGGTGTGAACATTGTTCATGACATTCCTCCTGCTGTGTAATGACTGACGCCTTCGCGAGCAAGCCCGCTCTCACATTGGCTTTGTGTACGACACAGATCCGGTGTGGGAGCGGGCTTGCTCGCGAAGGCCGTAACCCGGTTCACCTCCCTGCTCCCGTCCGACGACCGGTCGTGCATCCGGTCAAAGCTTTTAATTGCGAAAGCTGGCTGAAAGCTTCCCCGATTAGGATCGCCGCCACTACCGGCAAAAGACCGGTGGCCAATGCGAGTGTTCGATTGCTCGAAAGGCCCATTTAACAACAACAATGGTGATTCTGATGTCCTCTTCTACCCGCCACTTCGCTGTGCCTCCGTCCGTACCTCTCGTGCTTCCCGTTCTGCGCTGATCCCGCCCGATCCGCCCATTCCCTAGCCGCGCTACGCCTGGAGTACTCCCATGCTGACTTTCCTTGGCTTCGCCATGGTCATCACGTTCATGTTCCTGATCATGACCAAGCGCTTGTCTGCGCTGATCGCCCTGATCCTCATTCCAATCATCTTCGCCCTGTTCGGCGGCTTCGGCCCCAAAATCGGCCCGATGATGCTCGAAGGCATCACCAAGCTCGCGCCGACCGGCGTGATGCTGATGTTCGCTATTTTGTATTTCGCCCTGATGATCGACTCCGGCCTGTTCGACCCGGCCGTGCGCAAGATCCTGAAAATGGTCAAGGGCGACCCGCTGAAGGTGTCGGTCGGCACCGCTGTGCTGGCGCTGGTCGTTTCCCTCGATGGTGACGGCGCGACCACCTACATGATCTGCGTGGCCGCCATGCTGCCGCTCTACAGTCGCATCGGCATGAGCCCGCGGATCATGGCCGGCCTGATCATCCTCGCCGGTGGCGTGATGAACATGACCCCATGGGGCGGCCCGACCGCCCGTGCCGCCAGCGCACTGCACGTGGATCCGTCGGCTATTTTCGTCCCGATGATCCCGGCGATGCTGGCCGGTGTGGTGGCGATCCTGGCCATCGCCTACTTCTACGGCAAACGTGAACGTGCGCGCCTGGGTGAATTGCACCTGGTGGGCGATGAAGTCGACCACAGCGAAATCAGTGTTTCGCAGTTCCCGGATGCCCGTCGTCCGAAGCTGATCTGGTTCAACGGTGCCCTGACACTGGGCCTGATGTGCACCCTGATTGCCGGCCTGCTGCCGTTGCCGGTGTTGTTCATGGTGGCATTCAGTATCGCCATGATCGTCAACTATCCTTGCCTGCAACAGCAGAAGGATCGCGTCGCGGCTCACGCCGGTAGCGTACTGGCCGTGGTCGGGCTGATCTTTGCGGCCGGCATCTTCACCGGTATCCTGTCGGGCACCGGCATGGTCGATGCCATGTCGAAAAGCCTGTTGTCGGTGATTCCGGATTTCCTCGGCCCGTACCTGGCGGTGATCACGGCGCTGGTAAGCATGCCGTTCACCTTCTTCATGTCGAACGATGCATTTTATTACGGCGTGTTACCGGTACTTGCCGAAGCCGCCAGTCACTACGGTATAACCGCAGTGGAAATGGCACGTGCCTCGATCGTCGGTCAGCCCGTCCACCTGTTGAGCCCGCTGGTTCCATCGACTTATCTGTTGGTGGCCCTGGCCGGTATCGATTTCGGTGACCACCAGCGCTTCACCCTGAAGTGGGCAGTGCTGGTTTGTATCTGCATACTGATTGCTGCACTGCTGTTGGGGACTTTCCCGATGTTCAGCACTCTATAAGCCCAAGACTCACCACGTCGGGTCCAGGCTTCGCTGTTTGAAGCCCGGGCCCTTTGTGGTTTAACAATCGCTCAAAGGAATACACATGGAATGGCTGACCAACCCTGAAATCTGGGTTGCCTTCTTTACCCTGACCGCCCTGGAAATCGTTCTGGGCATCGATAACATCATCATGATTTCGATCCTGGTCAGCCGCATGCCCAAACATATGCAGGCGCGCACCCGGATTTTCGGTCTGGCGCTGGCCATGATCACGCGAATCCTGCTCCTGCTGTCGATCACCTGGGTCATGCGCCTCACCGCCGACCTGTTCGTCGTGTTCGGCCAGGGCATCTCCGGACGTGACCTGATCCTGTTCTTCGGTGGTCTGTTCCTGCTGTGGAAGAGCTCGCAAGAGATGTACCACGCGCTGGAAGGTGAAGACGAAACCAACGAAGAGCCTTCGGGCAAGGGCGGCAACTTCCTCTACACCATCATCCAGATCGCGATCATCGACATCGTGTTCTCGCTGGACTCGGTCATCACCGCGGTCGGCATGGTCTCCCATGTACCGGTCATGGTCGCGGCGATCATCGTGGCGGTGTTGGTGATGATGTGGGCTTCCGGCACCATCAGCGAGTTCATCGACAAGCACCCGTCGCTGAAGATGCTGGCGCTGTCGTTCCTGCTGATCGTCGGTACCGTGCTGATTGCCGAATCCCTCGACGTGCACGTGCCAAAAGGCTACGTCTACTTCGCCATGGCGTTCTCGCTGGCGGTGGAAGCGATCAACATCAAGATGCGTACGGCCATCGCGAAAAAGAAGAAACAGCAGGATCCGGTAAAGCTGCGCAAGGACATTCCGGGCCAGTAACCCGGTAGTACGCAATACCCTGTGGGAGCGGGCTTGCTCGCGAAGGCGGTGTGTCAGACAACATTAATGTCGACGGACACGACGCCTTCGCGAGCAAGCCCGCTCCCACTTTGTTTTTTGCGGGTTGCTTAAACGGGATTTCATGACAGTTTTGTTTCTATCCCTTCTTTGGCTGTGCGATGCTGGCGCGCAGACCGTTAGCCAACTACAGCTTAAGTACAGAACGTAGAACGTCGCGCGGTACCGTCAATTTGCTCCTTTGGGGCGCTACACCACAGGGGGTCATTATGCTCACCCTGCTCAATTTGCTATCCGCCGTGGCCCTGCTGATCTGGGGCACGCACATCGTCCGAACCGGCATCCTGCGGGTCTACGGCACCAATTTGCGCCATGTCATCAGCCATAACATGGCCAACCGCTGGCTGGCTTTCGCCTCCGGGATCGCTGTGACGGCGATGGTCCAGAGCAGCAACGCCACTGCCATGCTCGTCACCTCCTTTGTCGGCCAGGGCCTGATGGCGCTGACCCCGGCGCTGGCCACCATGCTTGGCGCGGACGTCGGTACGGCGCTGATGGCGCGGGTGCTGACGTTCGATCTGTCATGGCTGTCGCCATTGCTGATTTTTGTCGGGGTGATTTTCTTTCTGTCGCGCAAACAGACCCGGCTCGGGCAGTTGGGCCGTGTCGCCATTGGCTTGGGGTTGATCATTCTGGCGTTGCAACTGATTGTCGAGGCGGCGCATCCGATTACCCACGCCAAAGGAGTGAAGGTGATTTTCGCCTCGCTCACCGGCGACATCCTGCTTGATGCCCTGGTCGGGGCGTTGTTCGCGATGATTTCCTATTCCAGCCTGGCCGCCGTCCTGCTGACCGCGACCCTGGCGGGTGCCAACGTGATCAGCCTGCCGGTGGCCATCGGACTGGTGATCGGTGCCAATATCGGCAGCGGCGTACTCGCCTTCCTCAGTACCAGCATGCAGAACGCCGCCGGACGCCAAGTGGCGCTGGGCAGCCTGCTTTACAAAATGATTGGTCTTTTATTGATCATTCCGGTGCTCGACCCGCTGGTGCACTGGCTCGATGGCCTGGATTTCAGCCCTCAGGAAATGGTCATTGGCTTTCACCTGCTCTACAACACCGTGCGTTGCCTGATCCTGCTGCCCAGTCTCGAGCCGATGGCCAGGTTTTGTGCCTGGGTGCTGCCGGAGCGCCCGCAAGCCAACGGCACGGCCAAGCCCCGGCATCTTGACCCCACGGCCTTGGTCACACCGGGTCTGGCGCTGGCCAACGCGGCCCGGGAAACCTTGCGCATGGGCGACCTGATCGACAACATGCTCGAAGCCATGCTCGACGTGTTGCGTGGCAAGCAAACCGCCGTCACCCAGGAAGTCCGCCGCCTGTGCGACGATGTCGAAGCGCTCTACAGCGCGATCAAGTTGTACCTGGCGCAAATGCCCCGGGAAGACCTCAGCGATCAGGACAGCCGGCGCTGGGCGGAAATCATTGAGCTGGCGATTAACCTGAAGCTCTCCAGCGACTTGATCGAACGCATGCTGCGCAAGATTCAGCAGCAGAAAACATCGCAGCGCCGGTCGTTTTCCGAAGTCGGGCTGGACGAACTGACCGGACTGCATACTCAGTTGATTTCCAGCCTGCGGCTCGGGATGTCGGTGTTTCTCAGCGGTGATCCGGAAAGTGCGCGCCAACTGGTGCGTGAAAAACGTCGTTTCCGCGCACAGGAACGGCGCCTGGCCCACGCTCATGTCAGCCGTTTGCAACGTAAAATCGTGCAAAGTATCGAAACCAGCTCGTTGCACCTGGAGTTGATCGCCGACATGAAGCGTCTGAACTCGCTGTTTTGCAGCAGTGCCTATGTGGTGCTGGAAACATCGGACACTGGTGCGCTGGTGGTCGACGATTTGAGCGACATCACTCATTCACCCTGAACGTCCACAGTCGCCTGAAGTCTGTTGAACTTACGCTGGTCGTATGGAAACTTGTTATGCGTTGTCTGTTGTTCGCCTGCCTGCTGCTTGGTTCTCTCCCGTCATTCGCCCTGGATCGCTTTCAGGTCGAGGGCTACACGCTGCCCAACGGCTTGCAGTTGCTGCTCAAACCCGGCACTGATCGCGGGCATGTGGCAATCCGGCTGGTGGTCGGCGTTGGCCTGGACGATTTCGGCTGCGAAGAAAAGGAACTGCCACATCTGCTGGAACACTTACTGTTCAGCGGCATCGACGCCAGTGGCGAAGGTGGCCTGGAGGAGCGCATGCAGGCCTTGGGCGGAGAGTGGAATGCCTTCACCAGCAATGCCGATACGACTTTCGTCATCGAGGCCCCGGCGAAAAACCAGCGCAAGGTACTCGACCTGTTGCTGGCGCTGTTGACCCAGACCCGCTTCGACGACAGCGCCATCAACGCGGCCAAGCAAGTGGTCGAGCGTGAAGATGGCGGTCACTACTCGCACCTGCAACGCTGGCTCGATCGCCAGGACCTCGGCCACACGGCCAGCAACCAGCTGGCCGTCGAGCTGGGCCTAAAATGCCAGGAGCGTGCGCAAGTCGATGACTTGACCCGTGAGCAACTGGAGCAGGTGCGCAAGGACTGGTATGCGCCGAACAACATGACCCTGATCGTGGTCGGCGACCTCGACAAGTTGCTGCCAGCCTATCTGGAGCGGGCGTATGGCGCGCTGGAAGCGATCACCCCCGGCGAGCATCCGCCGCTGCCGCAAATCCGGGCCAGCGCCGCCCATGAGCGCACCTTGCCCCACGGTCTGGTCGGCAACGGCGCCAAGTTGCACTGGCTGGTGCCGGAGCCGGTGCTGGAAGACGGTCACGACCAAACCTTCGATTTACTCAAGGACTATCTGGATTGGGCGCTCTATCGCCAACTGCGCCTGGCTCATGGTTTGTCCTATGGCCCGTGGGCGGAACGCGAAGTGTTCGGCGGCGTGGGTTTCATGAGCCTCAATGCCGACCTTGAACGCGACGACGTGCCAGAGGCCGAGCAAGTGCTCGATGACTTGAAGGCCGAACTGCTCAGGGACGGCCTCAATGCCGACACGTTCAACCGCCTGAAACAGGCCGCGATCGCCCGCCAGACCTGGGCCGTACAAGGCAACAGTGCGTTGGCCGACTACTACTGGAGCGCCATCGGCGACTACGAGGACGGTCGCTTCACCAATCTGGCCAGGGAGCTGCAGGGGGTGACGCTGGAAGAGGCGAACAAGGCGGTGCGTGAACTGCTGTTGCAGCCGGGGTATTTGCGGATCGAGAAGCCGTTGTTCAGTTATGACCAGTTGATGTGGTTGGTGGTTGGTGGGGCGGGCTTGATCGCGTTGATGCTGGTGGGCTGGCGTTTGCATCGCAGGAAGTAACTATTCTGTTTGGCAAGAAAACTCCTTGTGGGAAACACAATCCCCTGTGGGAGCGAGCTTGCTCCGGGCGGCGTTCCGACGATGAGGCCATGTCATTCAACATCAAAGTTGACTGATCCGTCGCCATCGCGAGCAAGCTCGCTCCCACAGGTTGCGTGGTGTAACTGACCGTGAACCCTCGCCACAGCGCCGCACCAGCGGTACCCTGTCGAGGTTTTTTCCTACAACCACTGTGAACCCGCCGAATGCAAAACCTGACCCGTTTCGTACAGCGCATCCTCGAATTGATGAAGCGCTACCCCGGGGTCATTGCGCTCGCCGGTTTCATCTCCGGGGTCGGCAGCTTCATCCTGGTCGATCGCCAGCAAGGCCTGGCGAGCTGGATCACCACCATCATGCTGATCAGCTGGATCTGGCTGATGCTGGAGAACAGCCTGACCAAGTTGTTCACGCGCATTTTCAAGCGTGAAATTCCGGAACCCTTGCTGCGTTACGCAACGCAGATGATCCATCAGGAAAGCCTGTTCTTTGTCCTGCCGTTCTTCTTCATCACCACGACGTGGAACAGCGGGCAGTTGTTTTTCACCGGGCTGCTGGGCGTCGCGGCACTGATTTCGATCATCGACCCGTTGTACTACAAGTGGCTGGCGCCACGGCGCTGGGCGTTTCTGGCCCTGCACACCCTGACCCTGTTCGCCGCGCTGCTTACCGCGTTGCCGGTGATCATGCACCTGACCACCGCGCAAAGTTTCAAATGGGCGCTGGGTATCTCGGTGCTGCTGTCGTTCCCGAGCCTGGCGTCGATCTTCCCGATTCGTACCCTGCGCAGTGCGCTGGCGATTTTGAGTATCACCCTGGGCATTGGCGCCGTCGGGTGGGAGCTGCGCTCGTGGGTACCACCGGCGACGCTGTGGATGACCGACGTGGCCATCAGTACGCAAATGCAGGACCGCACGCCTGGTGCCAGCCTCGACGAAGTCAGCGCCGAGCAGATCCGCAATGGCGGGCTTTACGCCTACACCGCGATCAATGCCCCGCGTGGCCTGGACGAGCGGATTTATCACGTCTGGCAGTTCAACGGCAAAGAGGTCGACCGCATCCCTCTGGATATTCGTGGCGGGCGCAAGGAAGGTTACCGGGCCTGGACCCACAAGCAGAATTTCCCGGGCAACCCGGCCGGCAAATGGCAGGTCCGGGTGTTGACCGAAGATGGCCAGGTCATCGGTGTGCTGCGTTTCAAGGTCACGGACAGCACAGCGATCAAAGAAAAGTAGTACGGTTCGTGCTATTACGTAGAGCTGCCTAATCACTGAACAAGCACGGAGCTTATGATCAGCAGCACGATGGCCGGCAACGCCCGATTGGACACGTCGTTCACCCCTGCACGGTTGCGGGTGACGGGCGATTGGACGCTTGCCCACTACGCTGACCTCAAGCTGGTGAGCGAAAAACTCCACGGCCAGTACGACGCCAACACCCCTATCGACCTCAATGGTCTCGGCGCCCTCGACACCGCTGGCGCCTCGCTGTTGGTCGAACTGCTCGGCTCCGAGCGCCTCGGTCGCTCCGCCGAACATCCTGATTGCACACTCTCCGCCGCCGATCGTGCGTTGCTGCAAACCGTCTACTGTTCGTTGACCGATTTCTGCGTACCGATCAAGGAACCGGAAATCAGCGTTTCCATTCAGTTGCTGACCCGCATTGGTCGGGCGGTGGACGCCGTCTGGCAGGACACCCTGCAACTGCTGGGTTTCGTTGGCCTGATCATCGAAACCATCGTCCGCGGCCTGTTCCGTCCCAAGCGCTGGCGCGTCACGCCGATGATCGCCCACATCGAACAGACCGGTCTCGACGCCGCGCCCATCGTTGCGTTGCTGACTTTTCTGGTGGGCGCCGTCGTGGCGTTCCTCGGGTCGACAGTGCTGGCCACCTTCGGCGCCACGGTCTTCACCGTGGACCTGGTGGGATTTGCCTTCCTGCGCGAATTCGGTGTGTTGCTGACCGCGATCCTGATGGCCGGGCGCACCGCCAGTGCGTTCACGGCGCAAATCGGTTCGATGAAGGCCAACGAGGAAATCGATGCCATCCGCACCCTGGGCCTCGACCCCGTGGAGTTGCTGGTGGTGCCGCGGGTCCTGGCGTTGCTGATCGCCTTGCCGATGCTGACCTTTCTGGCGATGCTGTCGGGGATTATCGGGGGTGCTGTGGTCTGCGCGGTGGCGCTGGATATCTCGCCGGCGATGTTCCTGTCGCTGCTGCAAACGGACATCGGCGTACAGCACTTTCTGGTGGGGATCGTCAAAGCGCCCGTGTTCGCCTTCCTCATCGCTGCCATCGGTTGCCTCGAAGGCTTCAAGGTCAGCGGCAGCGCCGAGTCTGTGGGCGCGCACACCACGTCGAGTGTGGTGCAGTCGATTTTCGTGGTGATCGTGATGGATGCGGTCGCCGCGATGTTTTTCATGGAGATGGGTTGGTGAGTCGTATCCCCAGAGCGCCCTCCGAGGCGGTGATTGAAGTCCGTGGACTGTGCAACCGCTTTGGAAGCCAGAGCGTGCACGAGAACCTCGACCTGGACTTGTACAAGGGCGAGATCCTCGCTGTGGTCGGCGGTTCCGGCAGCGGCAAATCGGTGCTGCTGCGCAGCATTGTCGGGTTGCGTCAGCCCAGCGAAGGGGTGGTGAAAGTCTTCGGCAAGAACCTGCCAAGCTTGTCCGAGCACGAGCGCTCGCTGGTGGAGCGGCGATTCGGTGTGCTGTTCCAGAAAGGCGCGCTGTTCTCTTCGCTGACCGTGACCGAGAATGTTGCCCTGCCGCTGATCGAGCACGCCGGCTTGAGCCGCAGTGACGCCGAGCATCTGGCAGCGGTGAAAATGGCCTTGGCCGGGTTGCCGCTGTCGGCGGCGGAGAAGTACCCCGCGTCGCTGTCCGGCGGCATGATCAAGCGTGCCGCGCTGGCCAGGGCATTGGCGCTGGACCCGGACATCCTGTTTCTCGACGAACCCACCGCCGGTCTCGACCCGATCGGCGCTGCCGCGTTCGACCAATTGATCCTGACCCTGCGCGATGCCTTGGGCCTGAGTGTCTTTCTGGTGACCCACGATCTCGACACGCTCTACACCATCACCGACCGGGTGGCGGTGCTGGCGCAGAAAAAGGTGCTGGTGGCGGACGCCATCGACAAGGTCTCGGAAACCAACGATCCGTGGATTCACGAATACTTCCATGGCCCTCGCGGCCGCGCGGCGTTGACGGCCGCCCAACAGCTCAACGAGGTCTGACATGGAAACCCGAGCCCATCATGTATTGATCGGCCTGTTCACCGTGATTGTGGTGACAGCCGCGCTGTTGTTCGGTCTGTGGCTGGCGAAGTCCAGTGTCGACACCGAGTTCAAGGACTACGAGGTCGTATTCAACGAGGCGGTCAGCGGTTTGTCCAAGGGCAGTTCAGTGCAGTACAGCGGGATCAAGGTCGGCGATGTGATCTCGCTGCGCCTGGACCCGAAAGACCCGCGCCGGGTGTTGGCGCGAATTCGCCTGGCTGGCGATACCCCGGTCAAGGAGGACACCCAGGCCAAACTGGCCCTGACCGGTGTTACCGGGACCTCGATCATCCAGCTCAGCGGCGGCACGCCACAGAGCCCGACGCTCAAGGGCAAGGACGGCCACCTGCCGACCATTGTCGCCTCGCCCTCGCCCATCGCCCGTCTGCTCAATGACAGCGAAGACCTGATGGCCGGGGTGAGCACGCTGATGCATAACGCCAACCTGATGTTCTCCACGGAAAACATCGCGCGCATCAGCAACACCCTGGAGCATCTGGAGCAAACCACCGGAACCATCGCCGAACAGCGCGGCGATATCCGCCAGGCCATGCAGCAATTGGCTTCGGTGGGCAAACAGGCCAACAACATGCTGGAGCAGACCACGACGCTGATGCGCAATGCCAACGGGCTGCTCAACGAGCATGGCAAGGAAGCGCTGGGCAGCGCCGAGCAGGCGATGAAGTCGCTGCAGGAGAGCAGCGCCACCCTCAACACACTGATCAGCGCCAATCAGGATTCGCTCAACAGCGGCATGCAAGGCCTCAATGGCCTGGGCCCGGCCGTGCGCGAGATGCGTGAAACCCTGTCCTCGTTGCGCGTCATTACCAAACGTCTGGAGGCCGACCCCAGCGGTTACCTACTGGGCAGTGACAAGACCAAGGAATTCACGCCATGAAGCTGATTCGGATTGCCCTCCTCGCTGGCTTCACGCTGATCGGCGCGTGCTCGATACTGCCCAAGCCAGAGCTTTTCGAGGTCTATCGATTGCCCTCAGCCCAAAGCAGCACGGCGGCCAGCCATGGCACGCCGCAGCACTGGTCGCTGCGCCTGACCAAGTTCCAGTCCAGTGAAGCGTTGAACAGTCCGAACATTGCAGTCATTCCTCAGGGCGACGTGATCAGCCACTACAAGGGCTCGCGCTGGAGCGACCCGGCGCCGGTGCTGGTGCGCAATCGCCTGTTGCAAGGTTTCCAGCATGACGGGCGTGTGCCGTTGTTGAGCACCGATGACAGCATTTTCCAGACCGATCTTGAATTGGGCGGCAGCCTGCAGGCTTTCCAGACTGAATACCAGGGTACGAGTGCCAGCGTGGTCGTGCGTCTGGATGCATTACTGGTGCGCAGTTACGACCAGCGAATCCTCGCCAGTCGCCGCTTCGAAGTGCGCCAGCCGTTGAGCGATGTGCAGGTCCCGGCGGTGGTGGTCGGGTTCGGTCAGGCGAATGATCAGTTGACCACGCAGGTGGTGGATTGGGCGGTGGAGCAAGGACAGAAACTCGCACCGCCACCTCGGCCATGAAGGCCTGCGCAATTCCTTTGTAGGAGCGAGCTTGCTCGCGAAAAACCTGAGAGCGCCGCGGGGCGTCAGGCTTCCAGCGTTATCGTTCACGACCATCGCGAGCAGGCTCGCTCCTACAGGGAGACGTCGTATCAGCGCAAAAACGCCTGATGCAACTCAGCCAGCGTTTCAAAGTGATACGCCGGCCCTTCGGCGCTCAGTTCTTCGTGGCTGCCGAACCCGTAACCCACCGCTGCCGCATCCAGGCCGTTACTGCGCGCGCCGATGAGGTCGTGCTTGCGGTCGCCGATCATCAGGGTGTTGGCCGGGTCCAGGTTTTCTTCGGCCATCAGGTGAGCAATCAGCTCGACCTTGTTGGTCCGGGTGCCGTCCAGTTCGCTGCCGTAAATCACCTTGAAGTGTTTGGCAAAGTCAAAATGCCGGGCGATTTCACGGGCGAACACCCAGGGTTTCGAGGTCGCGATGTACAGCTGCCGGCCTTGTCCGCTCAGGGTCTCCAGTAGCGGCGTGACGCCGTCGAACACACGGTTCTCGTAGAGTCCGGTGACCTTGAAGCGCTCGCGGTAGAAATTCACCGCCTCCCACGCCCTGGCTTCATCGAAGTCGTAGAACTGCATGAAGGCCTGCAACAGTGGCGGGCCGATGAAGTGTTCGAGTTTGCCCAGATCCGGCTCATCGATACCCAGTTTGCCCAGGGCGAACTGGATCGAACGGGTGATGCCCTCGCGCGGGTCGGTCAGGGTGCCATCGAGGTCGAACAAAACGGTTTGGTAATGCATGTTGAGTCCTGAATAAGGGGGCCGGGTCAAAGCTGGTCGTAGCCTTCGGCCAGATGCAGATCCTTGAGCTTCACGTAGTTCGCCGCACTGTAGGTGAAAAAGGCGCGTTCCTTGTCCGTCAGCGGGCGGATCTGCTTCACCGGGCTGC
The DNA here is from genome assembly GCF_000282295.1 of Pseudomonas sp. GM33. Taxonomy (NCBI): domain Bacteria; kingdom Pseudomonadati; phylum Pseudomonadota; class Gammaproteobacteria; order Pseudomonadales; family Pseudomonadaceae; genus Pseudomonas; species Pseudomonas sp. GM33. The sequence goes on along the minus strand of NZ_AKJO01000003.1, from coordinate 68,832 downwards.
CCACATACAGGAAGCCGCTTTGCAGATGCTTGCCCGGTGGCACCAGGCTGCCGGCGCCGATGATCACGTCATCGTCGACCGCGGCGCCGTCCATGACGATGCTGCCCATGCCGATCAACACCCGGCTGCCCACCGAACAGCCATGCAGCATGACCTTGTGGGCGATGGTCACGTCATCGCCGATCAGCAACGGAAAGCCATCAGGGTTGAACGGGCCGGCGTGGGTGATGTGCAACACACAACCATCCTGCACGCTGGTGCGCGCGCCGATGCGGATGCGGTGCATGTCGCCACGGATCACCGTCAGCGGCCAGACCGAGCTGTCTTCGCCGATTTCGACGTCGCCGATCACCACCGCCGAGCCATCGACAAAAGCGCCTTTACCCAACAGCGGCGTGTGGTTCTGATACTTGCGAAGGTTCACGATAGGGTTTCTCTCTGTTGCTGATAGCTGCGGTGAACGTCGATTGTAATTAAGATGGCTGCATGTTTCTCCAGCCAAGGTATCAACCGTGAGCGTGAACAACCCTCTTTTGCAGTCCTATGACCTGCCGCCGTTCTCCGCCATCCGCGCCGAACACGTACAACCGGCCATTGAACAGATCCTGGCTGACAACCGCGCCGCCATCGTCGAGATCCTCAAGACCCAGGCCAAGCAGCCAACGTGGGCCGGCCTGGTGCTGGCGATGGACGAACTCAACGACCGCCTGGGTGCCGCCTGGAGCCCGGTCAGCCACCTCAATGCCGTGTGCAACAGCGCCGAACTGCGTGAAGCCTACGAGTCGTGCCTGCCTGCCTTGAGCGCCTATTCCACCGAAATGGGCCAGAACCGCGAGCTGTTCCAGGCCTTCGAAGCCCTGGCCAGCAGTCCCGAAGCCGCCGGTTTCGACGTGGCGCAGAAAACTATCCTGGAACACTCCCTGCGTGACTTCCGTCTGTCGGGTATCGACCTGCCGGAAGCCGAGCAGAAACGTTACGCCGAAGTGCAGAGCAAGCTGTCGGAACTGGGCAGCCGTTTCTCCAACCAGTTGCTCGATGCCACTCAGGCGTGGACCAAGCACGTCACCGATGAAGCCGCCCTCGCCGGCCTGACCGATTCGGCCAAGGCGCAAATGGCTGCCGCGGCGCAGGCCAAGGACCTGGACGGCTGGCTGATCACCCTGGAATTCCCGAGCTATTACGCAGTGATGACCTATGCCCAGGACCGCGCACTGCGCGAAGAAGTCTACGCGGCTTACTGCACCCGTGCGTCGGACCAGGGGCCGAATGCCGGCCAGAACGACAACGGCCCGGTCATGGAAGAAATCCTCGATCTGCGCCAGGAATTGGCAAAGCTGTTGGGGTTCAGCAGTTTCTCCGAGCTGAGCCTGGCGACCAAAATGGCCGAATCCAGCGATCAGGTGCTGAGCTTCCTGCGTGACCTGGCCAAGCGCAGCAAGCCGTTCGCCGCCCAGGATCTGGAACAGCTCAAGGCCTACGCGGCCGAGCAAGGTTGCCCGGACCTGCAAAGCTGGGACAGCGGTTTCTACGGCGAAAAACTCCGTGAACAACGTTACAGCGTGGCTCAGGAAGCCCTGCGTGCCTACTTCCCGATCGACAAGGTGCTCAGCGGCCTGTTCGCCATCGTCCAGCGCCTGTACGGCATCGAGATTGCCGAGCTCAAAGGCTTCGACACCTGGCACCCGGATGTGCGCCTGTTCGAAATCAAGGAAAACGGCCAGCACGTCGGCCGCTTCTTCTTCGACCTCTACGCTCGCGCCAACAAGCGCGGTGGTGCCTGGATGGATGGCGCCCGCGACCGTCGCCGCACGGCTGGCGGCGTGCTGCAAAGCCCGGTGGCGAACCTGGTGTGCAACTTCACCCCGGCTGACAGCGGTAAACCTGCGCTGCTGACCCACGATGAAGTCACCACCCTGTTCCATGAATTCGGTCACGGCCTGCATCACCTGCTGACCCGCGTCGAGCATGCTGGCGTGTCCGGCATCAACGGTGTGGCGTGGGATGCCGTCGAACTGCCAAGTCAGTTCATGGAAAACTGGTGCTGGGAGCCGGAAGGCCTGGCGCTGATTTCCGGTCATTACGAAACCGGTGAGCCACTGCCTCAGGACTTGCTCGGGAAAATGCTCGCGGCGAAAAACTTCCAGTCCGGCCTGATGATGGTCCGCCAACTGGAGTTCTCGCTGTTCGACTTCGAACTGCACGCGACCCATGGCGACGGCCGCAGCGTGCTGCAAGTGCTCGAAGGCGTGCGCGACGAGGTCTCGGTGATGCGTCCGCCGGCCTACAACCGCTTCCCCAACAGCTTTGCGCATATCTTCGCCGGCGGTTATGCCGCGGGTTACTACAGCTACAAATGGGCGGAAGTGCTCTCGGCCGATGCGTTCTCGAAGTTCGAAGAAGAAGGCGTGCTCAACGCCGACACCGGCCGTGCCTTCCGCGAAGCGATCCTGGCCCGTGGCGGTTCCCAGGAGCCGATGGTGCTGTTCGTCGACTTCCGTGGCCGTGAGCCATCGATTGACGCACTCTTGCGCCACAGCGGCCTGAGTGAGGACGCGGCAGCATGAGTGAGGGACCTGTGATTACGAAAAAACGCTTTATCGCCGGGGCGGTCTGCCCGGCATGCAGCGAGCCGGACAAGTTGATGATGTGGAACGAAGACCAGGTCCCGCACCGGGAGTGCGTGGCCTGCGGTTATTCCGACACACTCAATGAGCAAGGGCTGTCGGTGCCCAAGGAGTTAGGTACGCGGGTCAACACCACCGCACCCAAAGCCCCGGACACCAAGGTTCAGGCGGTTCAGTTCTTCCCGAATCCGAAGCTGAAGAAAAAGCCCGACGAACAGCACTGAGTGTAAAAAAGCCCCCGTTGCTCCATGCAACGGGGGCTTTTTTATTCGATATGAGCGGACTTGAACCAGCTCTTCATCGAGCACGCGGCAAACGGGCTGGTGCTGCAATCGCCATTGGCCAGGGCCGTGCGCAGTTTTTCGACGTCGGCCTGCATCATGTAGCGGATGCCGTCCTTGAAGTGGGTACTGTCACCAAAGCCGCCCTGGGTCATTTCGTTCAGGGCCTCTTCCTTGCTCCAGCCCTGGATGACAACCCGATACATGGCGGCCATCAGTCCGGTACGGTCAGAGCCGTGTTTGCAATGCATCAGCACCGGGCCTTTGGCTTCGGCAGACTGGATGGCGCGCAGGGCCTTGAGCACATCGGCGTCATCCACATGGTTGGTGCGATAAGGCAGTTGTACTTGCGTGATGCCTGGCGTGGACAGCCAACTGGAGTCCGTTTCAGGCAGGAAGTTTATCACCGTACCGACCTTGAGTTTCTCCAGCAAAGGCATCGCGTCCTTGTCCGGCAAGGCGCTGCGGTAGAGGGTTGGCGACATTTGAAAGAGGTTGTATTGCTTCTCGATCGGTTGAGCCCAGTCTGCCGGACGGTGCATCGCGCTGTCGTCAGCAAGTGCCGGTGTCAGGTTAACAAGTGTGATCAGCGACAGGCATATTGCAGATAAAAAACGTGATAGAGGCATGCTTGAGCGACCGTTCTGAAAGGGACGGGAAGATGCTGGCAAGGATCAGGCATGCACGGTCAAAGGCCTGTGAGCGGACCGTCAAAGAATCGTGAAGTCCGTGCTCAGGTTACAGTTTCAGTTTGGTGAATGCTTTGAGTAACTCGTTCAGTGCGGACCCATAGTCAAACATCTGTCCAGTTTCAGGGTTGCGCTTACTACCTTCAAAAGGTGAGCCAGAATCCGCAGATCGGGTGTCGTACACACCAAGGCTATACAGTTGATGGTCCTCTACATCAATGTCAAATTCCTCAATATCTACTCGAAGTCTTGGTGGTTCAGCGGGAAGACGATAAAGATACGCTATGCCCTCTGGAGTAATTACTTGTTGATGATAAAAAGCGAGTGCAAGTTGTGTAAGCGCGGCAATGTCCTTTTCGTCGATGCTATTGTCTGGGATGACATCAATATCGGACCATGGGTCAAAATCAAGCGTTGAGGTCTTGCCATCGTCTTTTATATGGAGTGTCACAGAGGGGGCATTTGCGAGAACATCAGCGAACTGCTCCATTGTTTTGTTCGGATGCTCGCCTGCCCTTATTAACTTGATAATTACCTGAGCATCTTTCGGTGTTTCTATTAGTTGTAAAAAAGCACCTGTTTTTATGAGCATGGACATTTTTTATCCTCTTGGCTGTCTGGAATGCATGCGCGAGTCCGCATGCATTCGGCGATAGCGCTATTACAGTGATCGGAAAGTCATGACTCAGGGATTGACGATACTGGCATAAGCCTTTGCCAGCGCCTTTAACTTGGCTTCGTCATCGGCACCGATGGTCCCGTCTCCATCGACATCCTTGCCCACGGTCTCGATGCTGAAAGAGTTGCCAAGATCGGTGGATTTGGCAGTGTAGTAAGTTGAGTCGACCAGTTCTTCAATTTGCATTTTATTTTCCGCATCCCAACTCAACTCTTTGCGAGCCAGTTGCAAAGAAACACGGGTGTTGGGTTCGGAAGGGCTTGGTTGCATGAGTTGAAGGAAAATACCGCGCTGATTAAAGAAAGACATTAATAAATCCTTTTATTTGATTTCTGTTGAGGGTGTTGCGTGTCGGGCTGAATATACGGAGGGGTATTGATTCTAACCAGTGACTATATGTTTCCTCAGTTTTCTGATTATTAGTAAAAAACTAAGCACATGATGTCCTGTTGTCAGATGAAGGGCTGAACGGTACTGGTCGAAAGGTAGTGAATCGGCTACTGTATTAATATACAGTTAAAAGGAGTCCGCTGATGGTTAGCTCTCTGCCTCCCCGGGGCCGCGGCACTGCGACCAACCTGCACAACCGTTTCGCCCCCAGTCATTCGGTGGCCGAAGACGACGGCTGGTATCAGGAAGTACCGCTCACCCAGGGCACCGAGGTGCGCATTGAAACGGCGAAAACCATCATCACCCGCAACACGTCGCCGGACTTGCCCTTCGATCGCTCGATCAACCCCTATCGCGGTTGCGAGCACGGTTGCATTTATTGCTACGCAAGGCCAAGCCACGCCTTTTGGGATATGTCGCCGGGGCTGGATTTTGAAACCAGGCTGATCGCAAAAACCAACGCTACGGACGTGCTTGAGGAGCAGCTGTCCAAACGTGGTTATCAATGTGCGCCGATCAACCTCGGTTCCAACACTGACCCTTACCAGCCGATCGAGCGCGAATACCAGATCACCCGCAAGACCCTTGAGGTGCTGCTGCGCTATCGGCATCCGGTGACCATCGTGACCAAGGGCTCGCTGATTCTCCGCGACCTGGACCTGCTGACCGAGCTCGCCAGCCAAAGACTGGTGGCGGTCATGATCAGCCTGACCACACTGGACGACGAGCTCAAGCGCATCCTCGAGCCCCGCGCCGCAGCGCCCAAGGCGCGGCTGCGGGCGATCCGGGTGATGCGCGAGGCGGGTATCCCGGTCGGCGTTCTGTGTTCACCGATGATCCCGATGATCAATGACAGTGAACTCGAAAGTCTGCTAACCGAGGCCCATGCGGCCGGGGCGCAGAGTGCCGCCTACATGATGCTGCGCTTGCCGCTGGAGGTGGCGCCGCTGTTCGAAGAATGGCTGGGTGCCCACTATCCGCAACGGGCGACGCATGTGCTGAGCCTGATTCGCCAGAGCCGTGGTGGTGAACTCTATGACAGCCGCTTTGGCGCTCGAATGCGCGGCGAAGGTCCCTTCGCCGACCTGTTGGCACAGCGCTTTGCCAAAACCATCAAGCGCCTGGGGCTCAATCACCGGGAAGGCTTTGACCTGGACTGCAATGCCTTTTGTCCGCCCGGTCGCCAAATGTCGTTGATTTGAGGACAATTGACCTATGGTTGAGTACTGAAGATTGCGCTCGAGCTTTAGGCTGGTCACTTTTTTTGTGACCTGGAACACGCATTCTAGAGCGTTTTATTCAGTTTCAATTAAGATTCGGCCGCTACCTTGTTCATCGAGTGACTGATGGGTCGAGATGTTTGGCCTGGATGTTTTTTAACCAGCCACTGGCTTCACACCGGACCGCACGGGATGACTCCCTGAGCCCGCCAATGAGGATGAATTGATGAGTGACAAGGATAAACAGCCGTTGGCTGCGTCGGCTTCAGCCCAACCCGAGGCCGAAACCGCCGATGCAGCGTTGCAGCATATCGTTGACGGTTTTTTGCATTTTCATCACGAGATCTTTCCTCAGCAGGAAGAGCTCTTCAAGAAACTCGCCACGGCCCAGCGGCCACGCGCGATGTTCATCGCCTGCGCCGATTCGCGCATCGTTCCTGAATTAATCACACAAAGCTCCCCGGGCGATCTGTTCGTGACCCGTAACGTCGGCAACGTTGTGCCGCCTTACGGGCAAATGAACGGTGGTGTTTCCACGGCCATCGAGTACGCCGTACTGGCTCTGGGGGTGCATCACATCATCATCTGCGGGCATTCCGACTGCGGCGCCATGCGCGCGGTACTCAACCCGGACAGTCTGGAGAAAATGCCCACGGTCAAAGCCTGGCTGCGTCATGCCGAAGTGGCCAAGACCATGGTGCAGGAGAACTGCAACTGCTCTAACGAAAGCGAAAGCATGCACATCCTCACCGAGGAGAACGTGATCGCCCAATTGCAGCACCTGCGTACTCATCCGTCGGTTGCCTCGCGCATGGCCAACGGTCAGCTGTTTATCCACGGCTGGGTTTACAACATCGAAACCAGCGAAATCAAAGCGTACGACGCCGATCAGGGCTGTTTCCTGCCGCTCAATGGCAGCCTGCCAATTCCCGTGGCGACGCCCAAAGCGCGCTTCTAACTCCTCCTAAATCGTTGTGTGGTTTAGCCGAGGCTGCCGTTCAGGCAGCCTGGCTTTGCCATGCCTGAAGAAAACTTCGGGAGACTCATCATGCGTGCTGCTCGACTCAAAGCTGTTCTGCCACGGGAGCTGTTGGCTTCGGTGGTCGTGTTTCTGGTCGCCCTGCCCCTGTGCATGGGCATCGCCATTGCCTCGGGGCTGCCACCGGCCAAAGGTTTGATCACCGGCATCATCGGCGGTCTGGTGGTCGGCTGGTTGGCCGGCTCGCCGCTGCAAGTCAGTGGCCCCGCGGCGGGGCTGGCCGTTCTGGTCTTCGAATTGGTCCGTCAACACGGTATCGCCATGCTTGGGCCCATCCTGTTACTGGCGGGTTTGCTGCAACTGGTGGCGGGTCGATTGAAGCTGGGATGCTGGTTTCGGGTGACGGCGCCTGCGGTGGTGTACGGTATGCTGGCCGGGATTGGTGTGCTGATCGTCCTGTCCCAAGTGCATGTCATGCTGGATGCCGTGCCCAAACCTTCGGGCCTCGATAACCTGGCAGCCTTCCCGGCGGCGCTGGCTCAGGCATTGCCCACGTTTGGCTGGCAAGCCGGTTTGCTCGGGCTGTCGACGATTGCTGTCATGTGGCTGTGGGAAAAATTCCGTCCGCAATCCCTGCGCTTCATTCCCGGTGCGCTACTGGGTGTCGGTCTGGCCACGCTTGCCAGCCTGGTGCTGGCGTTGCAGGTCAAGCGGGTTGAGGTACCGGCCAACCTGACGGAGGCCATCGACTGGCTGAAGCCGGTGGACCTGCTCAACCTGGCCGATCCGACATTGCTGATCGCGGCGTTTGCCGTGGCCTTTATCGCCAGCGCCGAAACCTTGCTCTCAGCCGCGGCAGTTGATCGCATGCACAGCGGCCAGCGCTCGGACTTTGACCGGGAATTGTCGGCGCAAGGTATCGGCAACATGCTGTGTGGCCTGCTTGGGGCATTGCCGATGACCGGGGTTATCGTGCGCAGTTCGGCGAATGTTCAGGCCGGAGCAACCACGCGGTTTTCGACCATATTCCACGGCCTGTGGCTGCTGGCGTTCGTGCTGTTGCTGTCCAGCGTCCTGCAAAGCATCCCGGTGGCAAGCCTGGCGGGTGTGCTGGTGTACACCGGCTTCAAACTGGTGGATCTCAAGGTCTTTCGGGGTTTGGGCCGGTATGGTCGGGCGCCGATGTTCACTTACGCGGCAACCGCGTTGGCCATCATTTTTACCGACCTGCTGACGGGCGTGTTGATTGGCTTTGGCCTGACCCTGGTGAAACTGGCGCTGAAAGCTTCGCGCTTGAAGATCAGTTTGATCGACCTGCCCCGGGAAGGGGAAATGGAGTTGCGCCTGACGGGCGCGGCGACCTTCCTCAAAGTACCGGCGCTGACTCAGGTGCTGGGCAGCATTCCGGTGGGTACGACGGTGCATGTGCCGCTCAATAACCTGAGCTACATCGATCACTCGTGCCTGGAGTTGCTGGAGGAATGGGGACGAGCCAATGCGGGCAAGGGTTCGAAGCTGTTGATTGAATCGCGCGGGTTGAAGCGTCGGCTTGAGGGGCGGGTGCGGACGAATACCGGCGTCGGTGCGACTGGCTGAGGTACCTGTGTGGGAGCGGGCTTGCTCGCGAATACGGTCAATCATTCAACGTTTATGTCGACTGACACGCCGCATTCGCGAGCAAGCCCGCTCCCACAGGTTTCAGGGATCAAGCCGCCGGCTGATCCAGCTCCAGGCCTACGCCCAGGCGGCGGGACATGCACGGCCAGCGTTTCCATGCGGCGCCGGTGTCCGGGCTGTTGAGCTTCTCGCGGTAGGCTTCCACCGACTCCAGTGCGAAGCTTTCGTCGTTGAGCATCTCGTCGATGGCGTGATGCACCACTTCGTCCAGTTGGTTGGCGAACGACTCACCGATCAATTGGTGAGCAATCAGGTTGGCGACAGTCATGTCCAAGGGGATCAGTGGCTGGCCGAAATGCTTGATGTACAGGTCGTTGACCTCTTCGACAAACCGGTGTGCCAGATAGGCTTCATCCAACAGGCTGTCGAGCCCGACATGGCCGGCCATGATGGCTGGCGGCTGGAGGAAGTACTGCTCGGCAATTTTCAGCACCGGTTTGATCTGTGACTCGATGCCCGCTTCCCTGGCGACTTCATTGGCTGCATCCAGCAGATCGGGCACTTCTTCGATGTAGGCGGCGACAAATCGCGTCAATACGCCGTTGGTATCGGCCTCCGGCAATTGGATCGCCGGGTGCAGATGAGGCAATTTACTTTCCAGCTGACGCGTCAGCAGGCCGGTCTCGGCTTCGTGTTGTTGGGCTTTTTGGATCTGCTCGCGCAATGCGGCGGTGTTCATGAAAACTCCAGGAAACAAGGCAATGAAATAGGGAAGACATAACTTAGCTGGCTTACGAAAAATGCTAAGACGCATTTGTCATAATTATTTCATCCTTGAGACGGCCCCGTTATATCGGTTTGCCACCATTCGTCTGCATCCTTCTCCATTCGTGCCCTGCAATGCAAGTTAATGCTGTTTCAGATGATTTACGCCTTCGCATTGCGAGGTCGGAGGTGCTGTCTATACTCGGGGTGGAATGGAGTTAGCTGATGACGCCCGACTGCATATGCAGCAAGGCCCGGTGCTCAAGTTCGTAGTCTGATGCAGCCGCTCCCTTGCCGCAGGTGAAAGCCGGCGGGATAACAAGAACGATAAGGGGAACCCGCAATGATGCGACATCCACATGTCTGGATGGGCCTCCTGTTGTGGTCGATTTTCAGTCAGGCGCAAGCGGCCTGGACTGTGAATATGGCGCCTGGAGCGACTGAAATCAGTCACGCAGTATTCGACCTGCACATGACCATTTTCTGGATCTGTGTGGTGATCGGCATCATCGTTTTTGGTGCCATGTTCTGGTCGATGATTCTCCACCGCCGCTCGACCGGGCAGGTGGCCGCCAAATTTCATGAAAGCACCACCGTCGAAATCCTCTGGACCATCGTACCCTTCCTGATCCTGGTGGCCATGGCGGTTCCCGCTACCGCGACCCTGATCAAGATGTACGACGCCAGCGAACCGGAGATCGATATCCAGGTCACCGGCTACCAGTGGAAGTGGCACTACAAATACCTGGGCCAGGACGTCGAGTTCTTCAGCAACCTGACCACCCCCCAGGATCAAATCCACAACAAGGAAGCCAAGGGCGAGCACTACCTGCTCGAGGTCGACAAGCCATTGGTGCTGCCGGTCGGCACCAAAGTGCGCTTCCTGGTGACCTCTGCCGACGTGATCCACTCCTGGTGGGTGCCGGCTTTCGCGGTCAAGCGCGATGCGATACCCGGGTTCGTCAATGAAGCCTGGACCCGCATCGACAAGCCCGGCATCTACCGTGGCCAGTGCGCCGAGTTGTGCGGCAAGGATCACGGCTTCATGCCGACCGTGGTCGAGGTCAAGGAAAAGGCCGATTACGAAAAATGGCTGGCCGATCGCAAGGTCGAGGCCGCGCAGCTCAAAGAGCTGACCAGCAAGGAATGGACCCTCGACGAGCTCAAGGAGCGCGGCGACAAGGTCTATCACACGACCTGCGTGGCCTGTCACCAGGCCGAAGGTCAGGGCCTGCCGCCGATGTTCCCGGCACTCAAGGGCTCGAAAATCGCCACCGGACCGAAAGAAGGTCACCTGAGCATTGTCTTCCACGGCAAGCCTGGCACCGCCATGGCCGCGTTCGGCAAACAGCTCTCGGAAGTCGATATCGCAGCGGTCGTGACCTATGAACGTAACGCCTGGGGCAACAACAAGGGCGACATGGTCACGCCAAAAGAAGTGCTGGAGCTGAAACAGGCGGAAAGCAAATGACCCGGTCTATTGCGCACGTAAGGAACCGGTCGGGGCTACGCATCCCGACCTGCCCAGCCCATCTGTTTGCAGGAGACAGGACATGACTGCTGTAATCGATGAACATGTTCATACCGCCACCGACCACGCCCACGGCCCCGCCAAAGGCCTGATGCGATGGGTGCTGACCACCAACCACAAGGACATCGGCACCCTGTACCTGTGGTTTGCGTTTTCCATGTTCCTGCTCGGCGGCTCGTTCGCGATGGTGATTCGCGCCGAGTTGTTCCAGCCGGGGCTGCAGATCGTCCAGCCGGAATTCTTCAACCAGATGACCACCATGCACGGTCTGGTGATGGTCTTCGGTGCGGTGATGCCGGCCTTCGTCGGCCTCGCCAACTGGATGATCCCGCTGATGATCGGCGCGCCGGACATGGCCCTGCCGCGAATGAACAACTTCAGCTTCTGGCTGTTGCCGGCGGCGTTCCTGCTACTGGTTTCGACCCTGTTCACCCCCGGTGGCGGACCGAACTTTGGCTGGACGTTCTACGCACCGCTGTCGACGACCTACGCACCGGAAAGCGTGACCTTCTTCATCTTCGCCATTCACTTGATGGGGATCAGCTCGATCATGGGTGCGATCAACGTGATCGCCACCATCCTCAACCTGCGCGCCCCCGGCATGACGCTGATGAAAATGCCGCTGTTCGTCTGGACCTGGCTGATCACCGCGTTCCTGCTGATCGCGGTGATGCCGGTGCTGGCCGGTTGCGTGACGATGATGCTGATGGACATCCACTTCGGCACCAGCTTCTTCAGCGCCGCCGGTGGCGGTGACCCGGTGCTGTTCCAGCACGTGTTCTGGTTCTTCGGCCACCCCGAGGTGTACATCATGATCCTGCCGGCCTTCGGCGCCGTCAGCTCGATCATTCCGGCCTTCTCGCGCAAGCCGCTGTTCGGCTACACCTCGATGGTCTACGCCACGGCGAGTATCGCGTTCCTGTCGTTCATCGTCTGGGCGCACCACATGTTCGTGGTCGGCATTCCGCTGGTGGGCGAGCTGTTCTTCATGTACGCCACCCTGCTGATTGCGGTGCCAACGGGCGTGAAGGTGTTCAACTGGGCCAGCACCATGTGGCAGGGTTCGCTGACGTTCGAGACACCGATGCTGTTTGCCGTGGCGTTCGTGATCCTGTTCTCCATCGGCGGTTTCTCGGGATTGATGCTGGCCATCGCCCCGGCGGACTTCCAGTACCAGGACACCTACTTCGTGGTCGCGCATTTCCATTACGTGCTGGTACCGGGGGCGATCTTCGGGATCTTCGCCTCGGCCTACTACTGGTTGCCGAAATGGACCGGCCACATGTATGACGAAACCCTCGGCAAGCTGCATTTCTGGCTGTCGTTCATCGGCATGAACCTGGCCTTCTTCCCTATGCACTTTGTGGGGCTGGCGGGCATGCCGCGACGGATTCCGGACTACAACCTGCAGTTCGCCGACTTCAACATGGTGTCGTCGATCGGCGCATTCATGTTCGGCGCCACGCAGATCTTCTTCCTGTTCATCGTGATCAAGACCATTCGCGGCGGCCCGCCGGCACCGGCCAAACCGTGGGATGGGGCTGAAGGCCTGGAGTGGAGCATCCCGTCGCCGGCGCCGTATCACACCTTCACCACGCCGCCGGAAGTGAAATGAACGCCTGCCCCTTTGTAGGAGCGAGCTCGCTCGCGATGGTCGTCAACGATAACGCTGGAAGCCTGATGCCCCGCGGCGTTCTCAGGTTTTTCGCGAGCGGGCTCGCTCCTACAGGGGTTGGCGTAGAGGTTTGCAATCATGGCTGACTCGATTTCGCTGAAGAAACTGGTCACCCGTCTATTGCTGGTAGTGGGGGCAATGTTTGTGTTCGGGTTTGCGCTGGTGCCGATCTACGACGTGATGTGCAAGGCCTTCGGCATCAATGGCAAGACCGCCGGGCAGTACGAGGGGGAGCAGACAGTCGACATCTCGCGGCAGGTGCGTGTGCAGTTTCTGTCGACCAACTCCGCCGATATGCCGTGGGATTTTTACCCCAAGCATGACGAACTGACCGCGAACCCGGGGGCGGTGAACGAGATGATCTTCATCGCCCACAACCCCACCGATAAGCCGATGAGTGCCCAGGCCGTGCCGAGCATCGCGCCAAGCACCGCGGCGGCGTACTTCCACAAGACCGAATGTTTCTGCTTTACCCAGCAAGTGCTGCAGCCCGGTCAACGGATCGAGATGCCGGTACGTTTCATCGTTGACCGTGACATGCCCAAGGATGTGAAGCACCTGACGCTGTCTTACACGCTGTTCGATATCACCGCCCGACATCCACCGGTAGCTGTAAACACTGGCGGCTGAGCGTGCCCGATAAGGAGAACAATAAATGGCAACTCATGAGCATTATTACGTACCGGCCCAGAGCAAATGGCCAATCATCGCCACGGTCGGCATGTTCGTCACGGTGTTTGGCCTGGCCACCTGGTTCAACGATCTGAAAGCGGCGCGCCCGGAATCCCACGGGCCACTGATCTTTTTCGTCGGCGGGTTACTGCTGGCCTACATGTTGTTCGGTTGGTTCGGCACGGTGATCAAGGAAAGTCGCGGCGGCTTGTACAGTGCGCAAATGGATCGCTCGTTCCGCTGGGGTATGAGCTGGTTCATTTTCTCGGAGGTGATGTTCTTCATCGCCTTTTTCGGCGCACTGTTTTATGTGCGCCACATCTCCGGGCCGGCGCTTGGCGGTGAAGGCGCCAAAGGCATCGCGCACATGCTGTGGCCGAGCTTCCAGTTCACCTGGCCGCTGCTGGACAACCCCGACTCGAAACTGTTTCCGCCACCCAAGGAGGTCATCAGCCCCTGGGGCCTGCCGCTGCTCAACACCGTGTTGCTGGTGAGCTCCAGCGTGACGGTGACCATCGCCCACCACGCCTTGAAAAAAGGCCATCGCGGCGCACTCAAGCTGTGGCTGGCGCTCACCGTAGTGTTGGGCTGTGCATTCCTCACCTTCCAGGCCGAAGAGTACATGCACGCCTACCGCGAACTGGGCCTGACCCTGGGTTCGGGCATCTACGGCGCGACGTTCTTCATGCTCACCGGGTTCCACGGCGCCCACGTGACCATCGGCACCATCATCCTGTTCGTGATGCTGATGCGAGTCATGCGCGGGCACTTCGACAGCGAGCACCAGTTCGGCTTCGAAGCGGCGAGCTGGTACTGGCACTTCGTGGATGTGGTGTGGATCGGGTTGTTCGTTTTCGTCTACGTACTGTAGGAGCGAGCTTGCTCGCGAAGGTGTGTCAGTCGAAATCAACGTGTCTGACACACCATCGCCAGCACGGCTACCAGGGGGCATGAGAAACCAGCTGGCCGCTGAAAAAACCCCAGGTGATCAGACCGAGGGTAATGGCGGCCAGCGTGACACGCACACTCAAGGCAATGACGAGGCGGTTTGAGCGGCTGTCGTCCTTGACCAGAAAAAACAGGCCGCTGAACAGGCTGACAACCGTGGCAATCAGCATCAGGACGATGGCTGCTTTGAGCATGGTGGGACTCCGGGGGACAGGCGATGCACTTGAGTATAGCTATCGCGATGACCGACTTTCTGGCGATGCCATGAAGCGCTTTCGGCCGGGTATCGTGCCAACGCTGGTGGTCGCACTGTTGCTGCCGCTACTGGTGTCCCTGGGGTTCTGGCAATTGAGCCGGGGCGCAGAAAAAAGCGCGCTGCTGCAAACCTACGCCGAGCGCCGGGCCGCCGAGCCGATGGCCAGCACCGAACTGCAATACACCGCTGACCCGGCTTTCCGCCGGGTTCGCCTGCACGGCCGCTTCGATGCCGAACACAGCCTGCTGCTCGACAACAGTCAACGTAACGGCAGGGTCGGCGTCGAGCTGTTGCAACCCTTTCATGATCAGGCCAGCGGGCTCTGGTTGCTGGTCAATCGCGGCTGGCTGCCCTGGCCGGAACGCCGCATACCCGTGCAATTCAAGACACCTGCCGAGGCCGTCAGCTTCGACGCGTGGGTCTACGTCTCCCCCGGTGCGCCGTTTCAATTGCATGCAGACCCGGCGACAGCGACGTGGCCGAAGCTGATTACCGCCGTTGAACCGGCCAGTCTCTGGAAGACGCTGAACCGCGAAGGCTTTGCCTTTGAGCTGCGCGCAGAATCCGGCCCGGCCACCTATCAGGCCGACTGGCCAGTAGTCGCCACGGGCCCGGAAAAACACATCGCTTATGCCGTGCAGTGGTTCGCCATGGCGATCGCCCTGTTCGGTCTTTATCTCTATCTAGGCTGGCACAACGCAAAGGAGAAACACCATGGGAGCGGCCATGAATCCACCCAGCATGTCTGAGGCGAAACCTTCGGTGAACCGGCGCAAGGGCCGTATGCAACTGTTGCTGATCCTGCTCGGGGTGATCGGTCCGATGATCCTTGCCACCGGCATGTACAAGCTGAATTTCTGGGTGCCCGAGGGTCGCAGTTATCACGGCGAACTGATCGGCAACGGTCAGACTCGCGCGGACATTGGCGTGCAGGCCCAGGAAGAGCGTTGGCAGATCCTGGTGACCGCGCCCAAGGATTGCGCGGTGGACTGCCAGCAACTGGTGTACCTGGCGCGGCAGATCCAGATCGGCCTCGGCCGCGATGCGTCCCGCGCCAGCCATGCATTGGCCGCCGCGCAGACGCTGAACAGCGATTACGAGACTAAACTTCAACGCGAGTACCCGCAGTTGCAACGCTATCCACTGGACTTGCCTGCCTACACAAAAGGCGCTCAGAGCAATGACGCGCCGCACCTGTGGATCATCGACCCCCACGGCAATCTGGTGCTGCGCTACGACCCGTCGGTGAAGGGCAAGGACCTGCTGAACGATCTACGCCACCTGCTGAAACTGTCGAACATCGGATAAGGGCATCGTCATGGCCAAGCCTGGATTTCGTCTCGCATTGTTTGCCACCTTGCTGGCACTGATCGTGGTATTGCTCGGCGCCTACACCCGCCTGACCCACGCCGGCCTCGGCTGCCCGGACTGGCCTGGCTGCTACGGTTTCATCAGCGTGCCGAAAAGCGAAGCCCAGCTGGCCCATGCCGAATTGCATTTCCCGGACGCTCCGGTCGAGGCCCACAAGGGCTGGAACGAGATGATCCACCGCTACTTCGCTGGCACGCTGGGCGTGTTGATTGCGGTGTTGGCCGGTCGCGCGTGGTTGCATCGCCGTCATCCGGGGCAACCGGTGAAGTTGCCGTTGTTTCTGTTGGCGGTGGTCTTTGGCCAGGCCGCGTTCGGCATGTGGACGGTAACGCTCAAGCTTTGGCCGCAGGTGGTCACCGGGCATTTGCTTGGCGGCTTCGCGACCTTGAGCCTGTTGTTTCTGCTGACCTTGCGCCTGTCCGGCGTACTGCCGGCGCTGACCGTGCCACGACGTTTGCAGCACTGGGCGACGGCGGGGCTGTTGTTGGTGATCGGGCAAATCGCCCTCGGTGGCTGGGTCAGTTCCAACTACGCCGCCGTGGCCTGCATCGACTTTCCAACCTGTCACGGCCAATGGCTGCCGCCTGCCGATTTTGCCAATGGCTTTCATCTGACCCAACACATCGGCCCGAATTACCTCGGCGGGCAACTGGACAGCGACGCCCGTACGGCCATCCACCTGACCCATCGCATCGGTGCCTTGCTGGTCACCCTGGTATTGCTCGGCCTGGCCTGGCAATTGAAGGCGGTCGGCATGACGCGCCTGGCAGGCCTGGTGCTGATTGCCCTTGGCGCACAAATCACCCTGGGCATCAGCAACGTGCTGTTCCATCTGCCGCTACCGGTGGCCGTCGCGCATAACGCGGGCGGCGCCGCGCTGTTGCTGACCATGGTGCTGGTCAACTACCACGCCCGAACCAGTCTGGTCCGGGTCAAGCAGCCAACGCGCTGGCGCTTCAGCCTGCGTAAACACTCAGCCGGGCCCATAACAATAAAAGGAGAGATGCCATGGCGATTCTGATCGGCGAACGTCCCAGTCAGGCGATCTGGCGTGATTACCTGGAGCTGACCAAACCCAAGGTCGTGGTGCTGATGCTCATCACTTCGCTGGTGGGGATGTTCCTCGCGACCCGTGCCGGGGTGCCGTGGACGGTGCTGGTGTTCGGCAACCTGGGCATCGCCCTGTGTGCCGGTGGCGCCGCGGCGGTCAATCATGTGGTGGACCGGCGCATCGACGCGGTGATGGCGCGCACCCACAAACGGCCGCTCGCCGAAGGCCGGATTTCTCCGACTGCTGCGCTGACGTTCGCGCTGGTATTGGCGGCCCTCGGGCAAGCCATGCTGCTGGCGTTTACCAACCCGCTGACCGCGTGGCTGACCCTCGCCTCGCTGCTTGGCTATGCGGTGATCTACACCGGATTCCTCAAGCGTGCGACCCCGCAGAACATCGTCATCGGCGGTCTGGCCGGTGCCGCGCCGCCCTTGCTCGGCTGGACCGCCGCCACCGGTCACGTCAGCGCCGAACCGCTGCTGCTGGTGCTGATCATCTTCGCCTGGACCCCGCCGCACTTCTGGGCGCTGGCGATTCATCGCAAGGAGGAATACGCCAAGGCCGACATCCCGATGCTGCCGGTCACCCATGGCGAGCACTACACCAAGATTCATATCCTGCTGTATACCTTTGCGCTGCTCGCCGTCAGCCTGATGCCCTACGTGATCCACATGAGCGGTACGCTCTACCTGGTCTGCGCGCTCGGGCTGGGGGCGCGGTTTCTGCAATGGGCCGTGGTGTTGTACCGTGGCACTCGGCCGCACGCGGCAATCAACACGTTCAAGTACTCTATTTACTACTTGTTCCTGCTGTTTATCGCCCTGCTCGTAGACCACTACTTACTGTTGAACCTATGACTCGAACCCAGAAAACCGTCTTCATCCTCGTCGCCCTGGTCGCACTGATCCTGGGCCTGACCGTCAACAAGGTGCTGTCCGGAAAAAACCAGGGCGATCCGACGGCGCTGATCGACGCCGGTATCATTTTGCTGCCGCAGAGCCGCAATCTGCCGGACGTGACGATGACCAATCAGGACGGCCAGCCGGTCACGATCAATGAATTGAAGGGTAAGTGGAGCCTGCTGTTCTTCGGCTACACCTTCTGCCCGGACGTCTGCCCGACCACCCTCGCCCAGCTGCGACAGATCAAGAGCGAGTTGCCGCCCGAGGCGGTGGACAAGCTGCAGATCGTGCTGGTCAGTATCGACCCCAATCGCGACACGCCCCAGCAGCTCAAGCAGTACCTGAGTTACTTTGACCCGCAGTTTGTCGGCCTCGCGCCAAAGTCGATCGATGAGCTGCAAAAGGTCGCCAACGCGGTGAGCATTCCGTTCATTCCGGCGGACACCAACAAGCCAAACTACACGGTCGACCACAGTGGCAACCTCGCGGTGATCGGGCCGGACGGCACGCAGCGCGGCTTCATCCGGGCGCCGTTGAACAACGCGAAGCTGGTGGCGCAGTTGCCGGTGATGCTCAAGCGCAACTAAAGACACCGCTAAACCTGTGGGAGCGAGCTTGCTCGCGATGAGGCCGTAATATTCAACATCTACATTGACTGATACACCGCCATCGCGAGCAAGCTCGCTCCCACAGGGGGACGTTGTTTCAGGCACAAAAAAGGGCGCATTCAATGCGCCCTTTTTTCGTTGCAGCAATGGATCAGAACGCCGGCACTACCGCGCCTTTGTACTTCTCGAGGATGAAGGCCTTCACTTCCGGGCTGTGCAAAGCGGCAACCAGCTTCTTCATCGCGTCGCTGTCCTTGTCATCCGGGCGAGCCACCAGGATGTTCACGTACGGCGAGTCGTTGCCTTCGATGACCAGCGCGTCCTTGGCCGGATCGAGCTTGGCTTCCAGCGCGTAGTTGGTGTTGATCAGCGCCAGGTCGACCTGGGTCAGCACGCGCGGGATGGTCGCGGCTTCCAGTTCGCGGATTTTCAGGTCCTTGGTGTTCTCGGTGATGTCCTTCACGGTCGACAGGATGTTGTTCGAATCCTTCAACTTGATCAGCCCGGCCTTGGCCATCAGCAACAGTGCACGGCCGCCGTTGGTGGCGTCGTTGGGGATCACCACGTTGGCGCCGCCAGGCAGTTCAGCGAGGGTCTTGTACTTGCTGGAGTAAGCGCCCAGGGGTTCCAGGTGCACACCGGCGACGGATACCAGGTTTGTGCCCTTGGCCTTGTTGAACTCATCCAGGTACGGCTGGTGCTGGAAGAAGTTGGCGTCCAGGCGCTTTTCCGCGACCTGCACGTTCGGCTGGATGTAGTCGGTGAAGACCTTGACCTTCAGGTCCACGCCTTCTTTGGCCAGGGTCGGCTTCACGAATTCGAGGATCTCGGCGTGTGGCACCGGGGTGGCCGCGACGGTCAGGGTGTCAGCCGCGTGGGCCGAGAATGCAGCAACGGCAGCGAAGGCGACGAGTAGTTTTTTCATTCAGCTAACTCCTTGTGAGGCGCCCGTTTGGCGCCTGCCAGCGAATGGCCGGCTCATGTCTTACTTACGGGAAAAGTGGACGACCAACTTGTCGCCAACGGTTTGTAGTACCTGGACCAGGACCAGCAGCAACACCACCGTCACGACCATCACATCGGTCTGGAAACGCTGGTAACCGAAGCGGATCGCCAGGTCACCCAGGCCACCGGCGCCGACGACACCCGCCATCGCCGTGTAGGACACCAGTGTAATTGCGGTCACCGTAATCGCCGCGAAGATGCCCGGACGGGCCTCAGGCAGCAGCGCATTGGTGATGATCTGTCGCGTGGTCGCACCCATGGCCTGGGTGGCTTCGATGATGCCGCGGTCCACTTCACGCAGGGCGGTTTCCACCAGGCGCGCGAAAAACGGCGTGGCGCCCACCACCAGCGGCGGGATCGCACCGGCAACACCGAGGGATGTGCCGGTGATCAACACGGTGAACGGAATCATCACGATCAACAGGATGATGAACGGCAGCGAACGCAGAACGTTCACCACCAGCGACAACATCGCGTAGACACCTTTGGCTTCCAGCAACTGGCGCGGGCTGCACAGGAACAGCAGCACGCCCAGCGGCAGGCCGAGCAACACTGTGAACAACAGCGAACCGCCGAGCATCAGCAGGGTGTCGCCAGTGGCCAGCCAGATTTCGAACCAGTCGATATTGGCGAAGAAACTTGTCAGGGCTTCCATTAGCGCAGCACCTCCATGTGGACGTCGGCTGCGGTGAAGCGGGCGAACGCCGCCTCCATGTCACCGCCGGTCACGGCCAGGGTCAGTTGCCCGTAAGGGATGTCTTTGATGCGGTCGATACGGCCGGCCAGGATGCTGTAGTCCACCCCGGTTTCCCGGGCGACGGTGCCCAGTAACGGCGCGTAGGTCGCTTCGCCCTGGAAGGTCAGACGCACGATGCGACCCGGTACGTGAGCGAAGTCGTCACGCTGTTCGCTTTCGTCGATCTGCTCGTCTTCCTGCACAAAGCGTTTGGTGGTCGGGTGTTTCGGATGCAGGAACACTTCGGCCACCGAGCCTTGCTCGACGATCACACCGGCGTCCATCACTGCCACCTGGTCGCAGACCCGGCGGATCACGTCCATTTCGTGGGTGATCAACACGATGGTCAGTTTCAGCTCGCGATTGATCTCGGCCAGCAGTTGCAGGACTGATGCAGTGGTTTGCGGGTCGAGGGCGCTGGTGGCTTCATCGCACAGCAGGATTTTTGGCTTGGTCGCCAGGGCGCGGGCAATGCCGACACGCTGCTTTTGCCCGCCGGACAATTGCGCCGGGTACTTTTTCGCGTGGTCGGACAAACCGACTCGCGCCAGCAACTCGGCCACGCGCGAATCGATCTCGCTGCGCGACAGTTCGCCGGCCAGGGTCAGCGGCAGTGCGACGTTGTCGGCGACGGTCTTGGAGGCCAGCAGGTTGAAGTGCTGGAAAATCATCCCGACCTGCTGACGGAAGCGGCGCAGACCGTTGGCGTCGAGCGCGGTGACTTCTTCACCGTCGACGGTGATCTTGCCGCCACTGGCGTTTTCCAGGCGATTGATCAGACGCAGCAGGGTACTTTTTCCTGCGCCGGAATGACCGATCAAGCCGAAAACCTGCCCGTTCTCAATCGTCAGACTGGTCGGATGCAGCGCGGGGATTTCCTTACCGGCGACGCGGTAGGTTTTATGGACGTTTTGAAACTCGATCACGTAGCGAACCTTGTGGGGCGCGTTGGAAAAGGGTCAGCGGTTAGCCGGGCGCGCATTTTAGCCTGTCCGTATAGAGGTTCTTAGCATTTATTTCGCATTTGTCCTGTCATTTGGCAATAACGCGATCAAAGGTCAGAAAAAAGGAACGGCTGAATAAGCTCGCCAGTCACTACTTAGGCCACTGGAATATGCCTGAGGAGTTCACGCCTGATGAGTACCAAGAAGCCTGCCGCCACCAAGAGCGTCCTGGCCGGGACCGATGCCCCGGACCGCCGCAACACCAACACCAAGCTCGACAGCCTGGAAACATTTCGCTCCGATGCCACTGAGCAGGCCTTGCGCACCAACCAGGGCGTGAAGGTGGCGGACAACCAGAACACCCTGAAGGCCGGGGCCCGAGGGCCGTCGCTGCTGGAAGACTTCATCATGCGTGAAAAGATCACGCATTTTGATCACGAGCGCATTCCCGAACGCATCGTTCACGCTCGCGGCACCGGCGCCCATGGTCATTTCCAGAGCTATGAAAACCACTCGATGCTGACCAAGGCCGGTTTCCTGCAGGACCCCGCAAAGAAAACCCCGGTGTTCGTGCGCTTTTCCACGGTACAGGGGCCGCGAGGGTCAGGCGATACCGTGCGTGATGTGCGGGGTTTCGCCGTGAAGTTCTTCACCGACGAAGGCAACTTCGACCTGGTGGGCAATAACATGCCGGTGTTCTTCATACAGGATGCGATCAAGTTTCCCGACTTCGTGCACGCGGTCAAACCCGAGCCGCATAACGAGATCCCTACCGGCGGCTCGGCCCACGACACTTTCTGGGACTTTGTTTCGCTGGTGCCGGAGTCGGCGCACATGGTGATGTGGGCAATGTCCGACCGGGCGATCCCGAAAAGCCTGCGCAGCATGCAGGGCTTTGGCGTGCACACCTTTCGCCTGATCAATGCCGAGGGCAAGTCGCGCTTCGTCAAGTTCCACTGGCGCCCTACGGCCGGCACTTGCTCCCTGGTGTGGGACGAAGCGCAGAAGCTTGCGGGAAAGGACGCCGACTACCATCGGCGTGATCTGTGGGAGTCGATTGAGATCGGCGACTATCCGGAATGGGAGTTGGGGGTGCAGGTCATCGAAGAAGAAAACGAACATGCCTTCGATTTCGACATCCTTGACCCGACCAAGCTGATCCCCGAAGAACTCGTGCCCATCACGCCGTTGGGAAAGATGGTGCTGAACCGCAACCCGGACAACTTCTTCGCCGAAACCGAGCAGGTTGCCTTCTGCCCCGGACATATCGTTCCGGGGATCGATTTCTCCAACGACCCTCTGCTGCAAGGCCGATTGTTTTCCTACACCGACACGCAAATCAGCCGACTCGGCGGTCCGAACTTTCACGAGATCCCGATCAACCGCCCGGTGTCGCCGTTCCACAACGGCCAGCGGGATGCCCAGCACCGCACCACCATCGACAAGGGGCGTGCGTCTTATGAGCCGAACTCCATCGATGGCGGCTGGCCAAAGGAAACGCCTGTTTCGGCGCAGGATGGAGGCTTCGAGAGCTATCCGGAGCGCATCGACGCCAACAAGATTCGCCAGCGCAGCGAATCGTTCGCTGACCACTTCTCCCAGGCTCGCTTGTTTTTCCACAGCATGAGTGAGCATGAACGGGAGCACATCATCTCGGCCTACAGCTTTGAGTTGGGCAAGGTGGAGCGTGAGGCGATCCGCGCCCGGGAAGTGAACGAAATTCTCGCCAATATCGATCTGGAGTTGGCCAAACGCGTGGCGCAGAACCTTGGGTTGCCTGCGCCGGCTCGAGGAACCGTCGAGGTGCGTAAAACCGCACCGGATCACTCGCCGGCATTGAGCCAGGCCAATCTGTTGCCGGAGAACATCAAGACGCGAAAAGTCGCAATTCTGGCGGCCAATGGCGTTGATAGCGCTGCGATTGATGCGATGAAGAAAGCGCTTGCAGCTGAGGGGGCTCACGCGAAGTTACTGGGGCCGACCTCTGCACCCGTGAAAACCGCCGATGGCAAAACCCTGGCGGTCGATGCTTCGATGGAGGGCTCGCCGTCGGTGGCATTCGACGCGGTGTTCGTGCCGGGCGGAGCCGCGTCGATCAAGGCGCTGAGTACGGACGGCGTGGCGTTGCATTACCTGCTGGAGGCGTACAAGCATCTCAAGGCTATCGCTTTGCAGGGTGAAGCGAAGCAGTTGCTGGATGTGTTGAAGCTGGAGGCTGATGCGGGATTGATCGTGGGGACGGATGGCAAGCTGATCAAGCCGTTTCTGACCGCGATCGGGCAGCATCGGGTTTGGGACAGGGAGGTGAAGGCCAGGGCGATTCCGGCCTGAGGATCTTCGGAGCTAGATAGATCATCGCGAGCAGGCTCGCTCCCACATTGGATCTGTATAAAGACGCAGAACCATTGTGGGAGCGAGCCTGCTCGCGAAGCTTTTTAAGGTTTACGCGGACTCAGAACCATCTGCGCCGGAACACTGCGCAAAATCTGCCGCTCCAGCTTCAGGTCAAACTCGGGATCGAGCTTTTTCACCCGTTTTGTCAGCAATGTCGCCAGCCAAGGGTAATCATTGGTGCGTGGAGCCTGAATGCTCACCTCGCACTGAAAATTCACCACATCGGCGGCGATGGCATCCAGTTGGCGACGCAGTTTGCCCATATCGTTGATATTCAGCGAGACCGTGGTGCTTTCAGCCGTCAGATCGATGACCTTGGCTTTTGGCTTGGCTTCGGCAGCTTTCAGGGCCGCTTCGGCTTTTTCCAGCTCGGCCTTGCGCGCCTGGGCAATCGAGCCGTTGACTCCGCCGGTCAGTGCCGGAGCCTTGGGCATCAGCGCGCGGGCACGGCTCAGGGCGGTCGCAGCGGCATCCACATCACCCTTTTGCAGCACGATCTGGCTGCGGCGCAGGTAGGCTTCGGCCAGTTGCCGCTGGTACTGCTCAAGGGAAGCATCGTTGGGCGTTTCGGCCTGCAAGGCCGCCAATTGGTCTTCGGCGGTGGCCAGTTCATCGCTGGCGATATTTTGTTCCAGCTGTACGATGGCCGTGGCCCGCGCATTGGCGGCCTCGGTGGCCGCCGGTGGCGTGCTTTGGCAGGCGCCCAGCAGCAAAGAAAATGCGACAAGGAGCAGATAACGGGAGGCGAACGACTTCATTCCTGCGACTCTCTATTTGCGCAAAAAACGAGCAAGTCTACACCCCTCGACGGGGCAGAACAAAACTCAGCAGAAACAGCGCGGCGGCTGCCACCACAATCGACGGGCCGGCCGGGGTGTCCTTGAACCAGGACAGCGCCAGCCCGCCACACACGGCGAGTATGCCCAGCAGGCTCGCACCCAGTGCCATCTGCTCCGGCGAGCGGGCGTGACGTTGTGCCGCAGCCGCCGGGATGATCAGCAACGAAGTGATCAGTAATACGCCGACGATTTTCATCGCCACGGCGATTACCACGGCGATCAGCAACATCAACGCCAGGCGCAATCCGGCTACCGGAAGGCCTTCGACCCTGGCCAGTTCTTCATGCACCGTGATCGCCAGCAATGGCCGCCACAATGCAATCAGCAAGGCCAGCACGGCCGCACTGCCGCCAAGAATCCAGGCCAGATCGGTTGGACTGATTGCCAGCAGGTCGCCGAACAGATAGGCCATCAGGTCAATCCGCACTTCGTGCATGAAGCTTAGTACCACCAGGCCCAGAGAGAGCGTGCTGGGTGCGAGAATTCCCAAAAGCGTATCGGATGCCAAGGGCTGACGTTGTTGCAAGGTCACCAGTAACACCGCCAGCAGCAGGCAACCAACGGTCACGGCAACCGTCGGGCTGACATCCAGCAGGAAGCCCAGGGCCACACCGAGCAATGCCGCGTGGGACAGGGTGTCGCCAAAATAAGCCATGCGCCGCCAGACCACGAAAGACCCCAACGGGCCTGCGACAACGGCCAGGGCCAGGCCTGCAAGCAGGGCGTAGAGCAGAAAATCAGCCATGCTTGCAGCCATCTCCGTGAACATGGGGTTGGCCCGGTGCGGGCGCCTTGACCACCGAGCCATGCAAGTCGTGGGCGTGGTCGTGATGGTGGTGATAAATCGCCAGGCTTTGTGCGTTTTTCCCGAACAGCTCGACGAACGCCGGATCGCCGCTGACCTGCTCGGGATGGCCTGAACAGCAGACGTGACGATTGAGGCAAACCACTTGATCCGTGGTGCTCATCACCAGATGCAAATCGTGGGAGACCATCAGCACGCCGCAACCGTGACGGTCGCGCAGGCGGGTGATCAGGCTGTACAGCTCCGCCTGGCCGGCCACGTCGACACCCTGTACCGGTTCGTCGAGTACCAGCAGTTCCGGTTCGCGCAACAAGGCCCGGGCCAGCAGCACGCGTTGCATTTCGCCACCGGAAACACTTTGCACCGGGCTGTCGATGACCTGTTCGGCGCCGACTTCCTTGAGTGCCGCCAAGGCCATCGCACGATCTACGCCCGGCACCAGGCGCAGGAAGCGCAGCACCGACAGCGGCAGGGTCGGGTCGACATGGAGTTTTTGCGGCATGTAGCCGACCCGCAGTTTCGGCTTGCGCCAGACGTTGCCGCTGTCCGGTTTCAACAGCCCGAGCACGGCACGTACCAGTGTGGTTTTGCCGGCGCCGTTGGGGCCGATCAGGGTCACGATCTGCCCCGGCTCGACACTCAGCTCAATGTTGTCCAGCACCGGTTGCCCGGCGAACGTGACGGCAACCTGCTCTAGACGGATCAGCGCGTTGCTCATCAAGCCCCCTGGCAACCCGAGCACAGACCGACCACTTCGACGGTCTGGCCTTCGACGATAAACCCGACATCCCTGGCGCTGGCGATGATCGCGTCGCTGATGGACTTTTGTTCGAGCTCGATGGCGGCGTGGCACACACGGCAGATCAGGAACTGACCCTGGTGTGCATGTTCCGGGTGATTGCAGCCGATGAAGGCGTTGAGCGAGGAAATGCGATGGACCAGGCCGTTTTCCAGCAGGAAATCCAGCGCGCGATAGACCGTCGGCGGCGCGGCGCGGCGACCGTCCTGCTCGCTGAGGACCGCGAGAATGTCGTAGGCACCCAGCGGCTTGTGGCTTTGCCACACCAGTTCCAGCACCCGCCGACGCAATGCGGTCAGGCGCAGGCCTTGACGAGCGCACAGGGCATCGGCCTCGGACAAAGCGCTGTGAACGCAATGTGAGTGGTCGTGGGGGCGGCTGGCAATCGGTGTTTTTAGCATGAGCGGCGACGAGTTTTGTGAGAGACGTTATTATGTTACCCGTTCTCGCCTCTTCGAGTGGTCATCGTGTCCCGTCTTTTTTCTATCTTTGTCGCATTTTTCGCAAGTTTTCTGCTGATCGGTCCGGCGCAGGCCGAGGTCAAGGTCCTTACCAGCATCAAGCCCCTGCAGTTGATCGCCGCGGCGGTGCAGGACGGCGTGGCGATTCCTGAGGTCTTGCTGCCACCGGGTGCCTCGCCGCACAACTATGCGCTGCGCCCTTCCGACGTACGCAAGGTGCAATCGGTGGACCTGCTGTACTGGATCGGCCCGGACATGGAAGGTTTCCTGCCTCGCGTGCTCAATGGGCGTACGCTGCCCAGCGTGGCCGTGCAGGATTTGCCAGGCATGAAACTGCGTCGTTTTGCCGAAGATAGCCACTCCCACGCCGAAGAAGCCGACGATCACGACCACGATCATCGCCCAGGCAGCCTGGATGCGCATTTGTGGCTGTCGCCGGTCAACGCCCGGGTCATCGCCACGAAAATGGCGGCTGACCTAAGTGCCGCCGATCCCGACAATGCCGCGCGCTATCAGGCCAACCTGAAAGCCTTCGACGAGCGTCTCGATGCGTTGGATGCGCGCCTGAAGAAACGCCTGGCCGATGTTCAGGGCAAGCCTTACTTCGTGTTCCACGAAGCGTTCGATTACTTCGAAGACGCCTACGGCCTCAAGCACGTGGGTGTGTTCAGCGTCGCGGCCGAAGTGCAACCCGGTGCCCAGCATGTCGCGGCGATGCGCGCGCGCTTGCAGGAAGTCGGCAAGACCTGCGTGTTCAGCGAACCACCGCTGCGTCCGCGCCTGGCGGAAACCCTGGTGGCGGGTTTGCCCGTGAAGCTGGCGGAACTGGATGCGTTGGGCGGGTACACGCCGGCGACGGCCCAGGGCTATGAGCAGGTGCTGGAGAAATTGGGGAATGATCTGGCGGGGTGTCTGGAGTCGTTGTAACCGCTGAAACAAAAAGATCGCAGCCTTCGGCAGCTCCTACAGAGATCGGTGTAGGAGCTGCCGAAGGCTGCGATCTTTTGCTTTTTAAAGGGCGAAAGGCAACGGCGTATTGACCGTCTGCCGCTGCGCCAGGCGCAGCTGGAACTCCATCGGATCGTGAATCAACACGTCCTGCCCGGCGAACGACTCCGCTGCGATCAGGCGTGACAACCAGAACCGTACGCAAGCCACCCGCAGCATGGTCGGCCACAACTCGGCTTCGGCAGCGGTGAACGGTCGCAGGGCCGCATAAGCGCCCAGCAAGGCCCGTGCTCGGGGCCCATCGATTACGCCATCGTCGTCCGAGCACCAGTCGTTCAAGGCAATCGCCACGTCGTAGAGCATCGGCCCGGAGCAGGCGTTGTAGAAGTCGATCAGTCCGGTCAGGTGGGTGCCTTCGAACATCGCGTTGTCGCGGAACAGGTCGGCGTGAATGTTCGCCCGCGGCAGAGCGAGGATTTTTTCTTTCTGTCGGGTGATTTCTTCCAGCGCCCGTTGCAGCAGGTCTTTCTGTTCGGCATCGAGGTGCGACAGGAACTGCGTGCCCTCTTCCAGCATCCAGTCCAGGCCGCGATCGGTTTTGCGTTTGATCATGTTGGCCTGGGTCGCCAGGTGCAGATGGCCGAGCAGTTCACCGACCTGAGCGCAATGTTGCGCGTTGGCTTGCTTGATATGCTTGCCGGCCAGGCGTGGTTGCAGCAACGCCGGTTTGCCCGCCAGTTCGCGCAAGGCCACGCCGTCGGTGGTGCGCAGGGCGTAAGGCACCGGCAGGTCGGCACCGTGCAGCACGTCGAGCAACTCGATGAAGAACGGCATTTCCTGAACCGGGCCGCGCTCGACCAGGGTCAGGACAAATTCGCCCTGCTCCAGGCTGATAAAGAAATTGGTGTTTTCGCTACCGGCGGCAATCCCCTGGAAATCAAGCAGGCGGCCGAGGCCATAAGGGGCGAGAAAAGCTTCCAGCTCGGGCCGAGCCAGGGGGGTGAACACAGACATGTTTAAACTGCCAGTACGGGCGCCGCTGTTGAGCCAGCGCCGATTAAAGTTAGGGACGACTTACCACTTAAAAATTTCCCACGCCGGAATCAGCATATCCGGGTAATCAGAGCGGATGAAGTTTCCCTCCGAGCCATCCGCACGCACCAGGAAATACGGTTTGCCAACCTTTGGGGTGACCTTGATGGCGTACAAAAAGCCGTTTTGCCGGTATTCCTGAATGGTTTTATCGCCTTCCGTGCGAATGGTCACATCCGGGTCTGCCGACGGTGCATCATCCGCCGCCATGACGGTCAATGGTGTGATTGCAAACATGCCAGCCAGCAACAGGCGATTTAGTGTGCGCATGATAACCTTGTCCCTTTGTCGTCAACGGTCCCGCTATTCTAGCGCCGGACCCGCCGAAAAGGTTGATCCTGCTCATGAGCCAAGCCCCCCTCGTCCTGGTGGACGGTTCTTCTTACCTGTACCGCGCCTTTCACGCACTGCCGCCGTTGACCACGTCCAAAGGCCTGCCGACCGGCGCGGTCAAGGGCGTGTTGAACATGCTCAAGAGCCTGCGCAAGCAATATCCGAACAGTCCGTTCGCCGTGGTGTTCGACGCCAAGGGTGGGACTTTTCGCGATGACATGTACGCCGAATACAAGGCCAACCGTCCGAGTATGCCTGACGACATGCGTGTGCAGATCGAGCCGCTGCATCAGAGCGTGATCGCCCTGGGCTTCCCGCTGCTGTGCGTCGAAGGCGTCGAGGCCGATGACGTGATTGGCACCTTGGCCCGCAGCAGCGCGGCGGCGGATCGTCCGGTAATCATCTCCACGGGCGACAAGGATATGGCGCAACTGGTCGATGGTCACATTACCTTGGTCAACACCATGACCGGTAGCAGCATGGACGTGGAGGGCGTGAAGGAGAAATTCGGCGTCGCTCCGGAGCAGATCATCGATTATCTGGCGCTCATGGGCGATTCTTCCGACAACATTCCGGGTGTTCCGGGGATTGGCCCGAAGACGGCTTCAGGCCTGCTGGTTGGTGTGAACGGCGGTCTGACCGAGCTCTATGCGCAGCTCGACATCGTGCCGACCCTGCCGATTCGCGGTGCCAAGACCCTGCCGGCCAAGCTTGCAGAGCACAAGGAAATGGCCTTCCTGTCCTATCAGTTGGCGACCATCAAGGTCGACGTGCCGCTGGACATTGGCCTCGACGACTTGCAAATGGGCGCGGAAGATCCGGCGAAACTCTACGAGTTGTACAGCCTGCTGGAGTTCAAGAGCTGGTTGAACGACCTTGATCGCGATGCCAAGCGCCTGGAGCTGAGCACTCCCGCCGAGCCTGCGCCGGCCGTCGATCTGTTCAGCGAACCAGAGGCCGAAGCACCCACCGCCGCTGCTGAAGCCGCCTATGAAACCATCCTCGATCAGGCGCGTTTCGATGCCTGGCTGGAAAAGCTGAACAACGCCAAACTGTTTGCCTTCGACACCGAAACCACCGGCATCGACGCGCAGCAGGCGCAATTGGTGGGGCTGTCATTCGCGGTTCAGGCTAACGAAGCGGCCTACATCCCGTTGACCCATTCCTACATCGGCGTGCCGCAGCAACTGGACCGCGACACGGTCCTGCGCGCGCTCAAGCCGATTCTGGAAGACCCGAACAAGCTCAAGGTCGGCCAGCACGCCAAGTTCGACATGAACATCCTGGCCAACTGCGCCATCGGCGGCGTACAGGACAACGGCATCACCGTGCGCGGCATCGCCTTCGACACCATGCTCGAGTCCTACGTGCTCAACTCCACGGCCACGCGCCATGACATGGACAGCCTGGCGCAGAAGTATCTGGACCACACCACGGTGAGCTTCCAGGACATCGCCGGCAAAGGCGTGAAACAGCTGACGTTCGATCAGATCGCCCTTGAGCAGGCCGGGCCTTACGCCGCCGAAGATGCGGACATCACCCTGCGTCTGCACCAGGTCCTGTTCGAAAAACTCTCGGCCATTCCGAGCCTGGCCAGTGTGCTGACCGACATCGAAATCCCGTTGGTGCCAGTGCTGGCGCGCATCGAGCGCCAGGGCGCATTCGTCGACGCCGCCCTGCTGGGAGTGCAAAGCATCGAACTGGGCGACAAGATGGTCGCACTTGAACGCGAAGCCTTCGAGATTGCCGGCGAGGAATTCAACCTCGGTTCGCCCAAGCAGCTCGGCGTGATCCTCTACGAAAAACTCGGCCTGCCGGTGCTGAAAAAGACTGCCAAGGGCCAGCCGTCCACGGCCGAAGAGGTGCTGGCCAAACTGGCGGAAGACGACTATCGACTGCCGAAAGTGCTCATGGAATATCGCTCCATGAGCAAGCTGAAAAGCACCTACACCGATCGTTTGCCGGAACAGATCAACCCGCGCACCGGGCGGATCCATACGTCGTACCACCAGGCTGTCGCCTCCACCGGGCGCCTGTCCTCCAGCGATCCGAACCTGCAGAACATCCCGGTGCGCACCGCCGAAGGGCGTCGCATCCGCCAGGCCTTCGTGGCTCCGGCCGGCTACAAGCTGCTGGCGGCGGACTACTCGCAGATCGAGTTGCGGATCATGGCGCACCTGTCACGGGATGAAGGGCTGATGAACGCCTTCCGCCACAATCTGGACGTACACACCGCGACCGCCGCCGAAGTGTTCAAGGTCGAACTGGCCGATGTCACTTCCGACCAGCGCCGCAGTGCCAAGGCGATCAACTTCGGCCTGATCTACGGCATGGGGGCGCAGAAGCTCGGCAAGGACATTGGCGTCGACACCAAGACCGCCAAGGCCTACATCGATACCTACTTCGCCCGATACCCCGGCGTACGCCAGTACATGGACCGCACGCGGGCCCAGGCCGCCGAGCAAGGTTATGTCGAGACGTTCTTCGGTCGTCGCCTGTACCTGCCGGACATCAACTCCAACAAGCCGCAAGAGCGTGCCGCCGCCGAACGCACGGCGATCAACGCACCGATGCAAGGCACCGCGGCGGACATCATCAAGAAAGCCATGGTCGCTGTGGATAACTGGCTGACCGCATCCGGTCTCGACGCCAAAGTCATCTTGCAGGTGCACGATGAACTGGTGCTGGAGGTGCGTGAAGACCTGGTCGACCAGGTTCGCGATGAAATTCGCGTACACATGAGCGAGGCCGCGAAGCTGGATGTGCCGTTGCTGGTGGAAGTGGGAGTTGGAAATAACTGGGATGAGGCTCACTGAGCCTTCCTGTAGGAGCGAGCTTGCTCCTACAGAAAAATGTCGTGTTCTGCTGCGGCATGGTGCCGCGGCAGAAAGGCGTAAACAACTTAGTCCGGAAGGTTATCGGGGTTATTTCAAAGCTATTTGAAAAAAATCTGAACTAATCTTGCGAAGCACTACTCAGAGGTACTGAATGGCTGGTGAAGCCCTTCGATGCTCCTATGTTGTGTTAAGTGTTGGCAGATATCTGGACCCCGCCCTAGCGGTCTAGAGCTTGAACCCCGGAACTTCTCCCTCCCCATATGAAGTCCGGGGTTTTTTTTGCCTGCAGAAAGCTGTCTGGGGGTGCCCCAGACAGCTTTCGCGGCCTTACCGGGTTTCTACCTCGACACCCTTGTCCGCCAGCTCCATCCAGCCTGCCAGTACGGTATAGGCTTCTTCCAGGCCCATGCGTTTCGGGGCCGAGAACAGCTGAATCGTCACCAGATCGCCCCAGCCCTTGCGGATTTCCGCCTGAACCTTGAGCAGCGTGTTCTTGGCCGCGCCATAGGTCAGCTTGTCCGCTTTGGTCAGCAGAATGTGCATCGGCATGCCGGCAGCCACGGCCCAATCGAGCATCAGCAGGTCGAAATCGGTCATCGGATGGCGGATGTCCATCATCAGGATCAGGCCTTTCAAACTCTCGCGGCCACCCAGGTACGCTTCCAGGTGACGCTGCCAGTGTTGCTTGAGCGGGATCGGTACTTTTGCATAACCGTAGCCCGGCAGGTCGACCAGACGGCGTTCATCGTCTAGCTTGAAGAAATTCAACAGTTGCGTGCGCCCCGGGGTTTTCGAGGTGCGCGCCAGGCTGGCGTGGGTCAGGGTGTTCAAGGCACTCGATTTGCCGGCGTTGGAACGCCCGGCGAAGGCGACTTCGAAGCCCTCGTCATCCGGACATTGGTCGACTTTGGCGGCGCTGAGCATGAAGGTGGACTGTTGGCACAGACCGAGGATGGGATTCTTGAGTTGCATGGGATTTCCGATGTGGGCGGCGCCAGGAATGGGTGCGGCAAGCAGTGTCGCTTCCGTTTCAGTGACGCCAGTATATAATGCCGCAGATTTTGTGTGCGCTTTGTCCCAGCGTAGGATGAAGTTCACGAGAGCGACAGACCTTGATTGCGCACTAGAACGCAGCACGCTCTCAACCCTGAAAAGGTCGTTTTATGACGAAATGGCTGCTAGCTGCCGGTGTCTTGATACCGCTTTACAGCGCTCAGGCTACACAGGATCCGGAAGCTGTGTACAACCGTGTTTGTGGTGCCTGTCATTCCGGCCAATTACCCATGGCGCCGAAAAAAGGCGATCAGGATGCTTGGACGCCGAGGTTGGCGAAAGGTATGGAGACGCTGGTGCAACACGTGACCCAGGGTTTCAAGGCGATGCCGCCGCGTGGTTTGTGCATGGACTGCAGTGCCGAGGATTACCAAGCCATCATCCATTGGATGAGCGAGTAAGCCCGGTCCATAACTCTTAACCCTTAGCCGTAGTTGGATTAGCTGATGAAGAAATTGATCGTGAGTCTGCTGTTGACCGTGGGCATCTCCGGCATAGCCCATGCTGCAGGTGAGGCAGTACAACCGGGTGATGCTAAAGCTGGCCAGGCCAAAGCCGCCGTCTGTGGCGCCTGCCACGGCCCGGATGGCAACAGCATGGCGCCAAACTTTCCAAAACTGGCGGGTCAGGGTGAACGCTACCTGACCAAGCAATTGCACGACATCAAGTCGGGCAAGCGCACCGTTCTGGAAATGACCGGCCTGCTGACCAACCTGAGCGATCAGGACCTGGCGGACATCGCCGCCTACTTCGCCAGCCAGAAAGGCAGCGTCGGTGCCGCCGATCCTAAAGTCGTCGCTCGTGGTGAAGCCCTGTTCCGTGGGGGTGACCTGGCCAAGGGCCTGCCATCCTGCACCGGCTGCCACTCGCCAAATGGCGCAGGTAACGCACCAGCGGGCTTTCCGCACTTGGGTGGCCAGCACGCTCAATACGTCGCCAAGCAACTGACCGATTTCCGCAAGGAAGAAGGCGGCCGCACCAACGACGGCGATACCAAACCTATGCAGAGTATTGCCAAGAAGCTGAGCGACGAAGACATCGCTGCGGTGTCCAGCTACATCCAGGGCCTGCACTAAGGCCGGCGGATCGGGCGTTGAGCGCTGTACATATCGCCTGCAACGTTAACGCTCGATTAATCCGTTGCAACGAGTATAAAAAGGGTGGCCTTGGCCGCCCTTTTTTGTGGCCGCTGCCGTTACACTACAGAACTCAAGCCCGCCAGGACCTGTCTGAAAACACGTCGCGCGAGGCGAAAAATTTGTCCAGGAGTGAAGCATGCGTAATCTGATCATCAGCGCCGTTTTTGCCGCTGCCAGCCTGTTCGGCATGACTGCCCAGGCCGCTGAAGCCCCCGCCGCACCTTATGTCGAACTGAGCAATCCGGTTCCGGTCGCCGTGCCTGGCAAGATCGAAGTGGTAGAGCTGTTCTGGTACGGCTGCCCGCATTGCTATGCCTTCGAACCGGTGATCAATCCCTGGGCCGAGAAGCTGCCTTCGGACGTGAACTTCGTGCGCATTCCAGCCATGTTCGGTGGCCCGTGGGACGCTCACGGCCAGATGTTCCTGACCCTTGAAGCCATGGGTGTCGAGCACAACGTTCATGCTGCGGTGTTCAACGCGATTCAGAAAGAGCACAAGAAACTGACCGACAAGAATGACATGGCCGACTTCCTCGCTACCCAAGGCGTGGACAAGGACAAGTTCCTCGCGACTTTCGACTCTTTCGCTATCAAGGGCCAGATCGTCAAGGCTCGCGAACTGGCCAAGAAGTATGAAATCTCCGGCGTTCCAACCATGATCGTCAACGGCAAGTACCGCTTTGACGTAGGCTCCGCCGGCGGTGCCGAACAGGCCCTGCAACTGGCCGACAAACTGATCGACAAAGAGCGAGCGGCTAACAAGGCTGCCGCCAACTAAGGGCAGTCACTGCCATGCGCCGATGGGGTACTGAACGCATCGTTGGCCTGCATGATCCGCGGGTCAACGAGCATCATCTGGAGTCCACGGGCCTGCCCGCAGACAGTCGTCTGCGCTTGCTCAGTTTCAATATCCAGGTCGGCATCAGCACCGAGCGCTACCGGCATTACCTGACCCGGGGCTGGCAGCATCTGCTGCCGCACACCGGGCGTGCCGACAATCTGCAGAAGATCGGCAATCTGCTGGGCGACTTCGATCTGGTCGCCTTGCAGGAGGCCGATGGTGGCAGCCTGCGTTCAGGCTACGTCAATCAGGTTGAGCATCTGGCCCAGCTCGGCGCCTTCCCCTACTGGTATCAACAACTCAATCGCAATCTCGGACGCCTGGCCCAGCACAGCAATGGTGTGCTCAGCCGTTTGCGCCCGTGGGCCATTGAAGATCATCCGCTGCCGGGCCCAAAGGGGCGTGGAGCCATCCTGGTACGCTTCGGTGAAGGCCCGGAAGCACTGGTGGTCGTCATGATGCACCTGGCGCTGGGCGCCCGTGCGCGCAGCCTGCAACTGGCCTACATCCGCGATCTGATCGGCGACTACAAACACCAGGTACTGATGGGCGACATGAACACCCATGCCAGTGACCTGCTGCAAAATTCCGCGTTGCGCGATCTCGGCCTGCTCGCGCCGCAAATGGAAGCAACGTTCCCCAGCTGGCGCCCACAGCGCTGCCTGGACCATATCCTGCTGAGCCCGAGCCTGACCCTGGAAAAGGTCGAGGTGCTGGCACAGCCCATTTCCGATCACCTGCCGGTCGCGGTAGAGATTCGTCTGCCGGGTTCGCTCACGGCCGATGCATTGCCCGCGTTGAGTCCTGCCCCTCGCGGAACCCATGAATGAGCGACGAAACACAGCGCTGGAAAGAGAAATACCTCAAAAGCATCGAACAACAGGAAAAGCTCGAACGTCGCTGGGACGCGCGACTCGACTTGCTGCGTCGCGGGCTGGTGCGCAGTACCCTGGCGGCGGAAGGTACTGACCGCGCGGTTGACCAATGCATGAAGGAAATGCGCGAGGTCGTGCGTACCGATGACATGGACGCCGGCCTGGCCGCGCTGATTCCTCGCCTGGAAAAAGCCGTGCTCGACTCCGAACAGCGTCGGGAAACCCGAATCAATCAGACCAGTGCCGCCCTGACCGCACTGGTCACTCAACTGCAAACATTGCCGCTGCCACGGGATGTGAGCCGGCCACTCAAGAGTTTCGCCAAGCAACTGGATGCGCGGGTCAGTCAGGCGCGTGAGATACCCTTGTTGCTCAGCGAGCTGAGTGGCTTGCAAGGCAAGGCCCTGAGCCAGCTGGAGACCCCGACGGAACCTGGTCGGCCGGGCTTGCTCCAGCGATTGTTCGGCGGTCGTGAAGCAGACGAAGCTGTGGCATCGACAGCTTCTCCTGCGCAGGCGGCCCTCGTAGCCGAGAGCCCTGCGGCGATTATCGAGTCGGCCCCGGTCGCGATTGAGACGGCAATCTGCGAAGTGTCCATGGCGGAGCCAGTTGCAAAGGAGTCCGCGCCGACCGAGCCAGGCGAGGTTTCCCCCGCTCCGGCAGCCGTGGCCCTGGCACCTGCCGTCGCGCCGCCTCAAGCCGTCATTGCAGGCGCGGCAGAAACCGAGCAAGCCGAGAAGCCGACCCCGGAAACACCTCTTGAGTCGCAAGCGAACCCCGACGAGCTGACCGCGCCAGCATCGCCGGACAGCCTGGCCTTGCTTGCGAATCCAACAGCGGAGGTGGTCGCCGCAGATCAGCCGCTATCCGGGCGCGACACTTTCTACGCACTCCCGGATTCCCCAGAGCCCTCCTACAGCTCGGTGGCCAGACACATCGAAGACACGCTGCTGGGGCTGCTCGAAGACCTGACATTGCCCGAGCGTCATCGCCCGCAAGCCGAATCCATGCGCGATCGTCTGAAAAACGGTCTTAACTGGTACGAATTACTACCGATTCTCGACGATTTCGCCACGTTGATGCTGGCCATTACCGACAGCGGCCAGCATGAGTTCGAAGCCTACCTGCAGCGACTGAACGAGCGCCTCGAATCGTTCCAGAGCAACTTGCAGGCCGCCACCGCAGGACACGCCGACAACCGTTCGGCTGCGCGGCAGATGGACACGCAGATCCGCGAACAGGTTGATGGCCTGCAAAGCAGCATGCAGGACGCCGCGGACCTGGAAGATCTCAAGCACGTTCTGGAAAACCATCTCGAAGGCTTGCTGGGCACCATGGACCAGCACCAGAAACAACGCGATGAGCGCGAGCAAGAGGTCGCTGCGCGCCTGCACAGCCTGGCCGAGCGCGTCGCCCATATGGAACAGGAGGCCCAAGGTTACCGTGAGCATCTTGAGGAGCAACGGCAGAAGGCGTTGGTCGACCCGTTGACCGGTCTGCCCAACCGCGCGGCCTGGAGCGAGCGCCTGGATCATGAAGTCAAACAATGGCAGCAACATGGCAGTACCCTGTTGCTGGCCATGCTCGACCTCGATCATTTCAAGCGCATCAACGATAACTACGGGCACCTGGCCGGTGACAAGGTGCTGAAGATCATTGCCAGCGTGTTGCGCAAGCGTCTTCGCGGAACGGACTTCATTGCCCGGTTCGGCGGCGAAGAGTTTGTGCTGTTAATGCCATCCACGGTGCCGGCGGCGGGGCTGAAGTTGCTGGAAAGCCTGCGTGCCTCCATCGAAGCCTGTCCGTTCCACTTCAAGGGAGAGCCGGTGACCATTACCGTGTCTGTCGGAATGTCGGCGTTCAGGCCGGGTGAGCACAGCGATCAGGTGCTCAAAAGAGCCGATCAGGCGTTGTACCGGGCAAAAAATGCCGGACGCAACCGCGTGGAGCCGGGCTGAGCATTATTTGCTCCATTTTGTTTAATTCGCGGCGATTGCCGTCGGCGCGCAAGGCATTACGTTACACTGTTGCATTATTGTCTTGTGTGTACTGCCTTTCGCCATGAAATATCTTGCTCTGATCGTGTCACTTGTAGTGCTGGCCGGCTGCGCCAGCGGTCCGCGTTTTGATACCAGTCATCCTTCAGCCAATTACGACAGCCGTGTGCAGTTCGTGGTGCTGCATTACACCAACGCCTCGCTGGAGCGTTCGCTGCAACTGCTGACCCACGGCGAAGTCAGCAGTCATTACCTGATCGGTGACGACAAGGGCGCCACAATCTACAAGCTGATGGATGAAAACGTTCGCGCCTGGCACGCCGGGGAGAGCGAATGGGATGGCCGGACCTGGCTGAATTCCAGTTCCATCGGTATCGAAATCGTCAACCCGGGGTTCAAGGACACTCCAGCCGGGCGCGTGTGGTACCCCTACAGCGAAGATCAGGTTCAGTCCTTGATCGTATTGCTCAAGGACATCAGCAAGCGCCAGGGTATCAAGCCTCGCGACATCATTGGCCATAGCGATATTGCGCCGTTGCGCAAACTGGACCCGGGACCGCTGTTCCCGTGGAAGCGTCTGGCTGCCGAAGGTCTGGGCATCTGGCCGAGCGAACAGGCGGTTGCGCGCCAGCAAATGCTGTTCGCCGAACAGTTGCCGAGCATCAGCTGGTTTCAGGCGCAATTGGCCCGCCTGGGTTATGCCACGCCGCAAACCGGCGAGCTCGATGTTGCGACACGCCATGTGATAGCAGCCTTCCAGATGCATTTCCGCCCGGCACGTTTCGATGGCACTCCGGATGCGCAAACTGCCGCGCTGCTTTTGGTGTTGAACCAGACAAAATAATGGCGCCCGCCCGGCGGTCAGGGCTTTTTCCCAATCAGCAGCTATAACTCATTGGTAATCCATCGGATATTGCGCAATGACTGCTGCTCGAGAGACCTTCCGTAGTTGGTTCCATCGCCCCTGGTTCCTGGGGCTGATGTCGGCTGTCTTGAGCGCAACGTTGTTGATGGCCGGCAGCCTGTTCGTCGCCATTCATCAGGTCGAGCAAAACGAAAGCGAAGAAATGAATGCTCAGGGCGAGCGCTTTCTCGCCCGCCTGGAGCAGCTGTTCGGGCAACTGCGTGAAAGCCTCGACGACCTTGAAGCGCAACCGTTGCGCGGTTGCGATGCTGAAATGATCGCGACCTTGCAACAGGTTACGTTCAATTATCGCTTCGTCTACGAAGCCGCCTACATGGACTCTTCGCGAATCTGTTCCAATCGCCCTCGCCAGGAAGGGCTGTCGCTGATTCGAGCGCCAGACATCAAAGGCCCGACCTACA
Organism: Pseudomonas sp. GM33; assembly: GCF_000282295.1. Classification (NCBI taxonomy): domain Bacteria; kingdom Pseudomonadati; phylum Pseudomonadota; class Gammaproteobacteria; order Pseudomonadales; family Pseudomonadaceae; genus Pseudomonas; species Pseudomonas sp. GM33. Next base: position 30,150 of record NZ_AKJO01000003.1, on the reverse strand, counting down.
GCTATTGGCTCAACACCACCACCGAACCCGATGAAAACCGCGCCGCACTGATGCTGGGGCGCGGGAATTTTCGGGTCGCGACCTCTCGCGGGCATTTGACCGATATGGTCGACCTGTCGCCGGGCAGCAGCCTGCTGGTAGTGCTGGACCATGGTGCACGCGCGATTCCGGTATTGGGCTCATCCCAGATCTGGCCCCCGGTCGAGGCCTGGCCCCCGAAAAACCGTGATGCGCTGCAGATCACCCAGACACGCCTGATATACCGCATGCCCACTGACAACCCTGAGTATCAATTGGTGCTGATCAGCCTGCGTACGGGCATGCATATCCCGTCGGTCTGGTGGTGGCTGCTGCCGGCCAGCCTTGCGCTGGGCATATGCGTCGGGTTCCTGGTGTTCCTGCTGGTGCAACAGCGGCAGTCGCTGGATGCCGAACTGGCCGGGGCGATTCGCCGGGGTGAGTTGCAGGTGCTGTATCAACCGATCTTCGACCTCGATAGCCGCAACTGTGTCGGGGCTGAAGCGCTGCTGCGCTGGCGCAGGCCGGACGGCACCCTGACCAGTCCCGACCTGTTCATTCCGATGGCGGAGGACACCGGGCAGATTCGCCAAATGACGGATTTCGTCTTGCAACGCTTGCTCGAGCAACTCGGTCAGTTGCTGCGTGCCAACCCGCAACTGTACATCTCGGTCAATCTCGCGGCGTGTGATGTGATGGTCCCGCGCATCGGCCAGGTCATGGCGAGGCTGCTGACCCTGCACCGCGTCGCTGCGCGGCAAATCGCCTTCGAGGTTACCGAGCGTGGGCTGGTCGATGTGGTGGTGGCCCGGGAAAACCTGCAATCGCTGCGGGATGTCGGGCACCAGGTGTTGATCGATGATTTTGGCACCGGCTACTGCAGCCTCGCCTATTTGCAAACCCTGCCGGTGGATTGCCTGAAAATCGACAAGGCGTTCATTGATGCGTTGGGCCATGACGCCGCCAGCAGCGGTGTGGCCCCGCACATCATTCACATGGCCCAATCGCTGCATTTGAAGGTGATTGCCGAGGGCATCGAACATGAGGCCCAAGCCGAGTTCCTGAGCAGTGAAGGCGTGAAGTTCGGCCAGGGCTGGCTGTTCGCCCACGCCCTGAGCGCGGTTCAGTTCATTGAATTGATAACCCGGGGGCGACGTCGGGCGGGCGGTCGGCGCCTGGATGACGAAGCGTGACCGCGATCTAGACCGTCAGCGCCATGTAGAACTGAGTACCCTGCCCCGGCCGTGAATAGACGCCCATCCGACCGCCATGCAATTGCACGATTTCCTTGCACAATGCCAGGCCGAGACCGGCTCCGCCTTTCTTGCGCCCGACCTGCACGAACGGCTCGAAGATCCGCCCCTGCTGACCGTAGGCGATGCCTTCGCCGTTGTCCTCGACGCTGACGATGACGCGGTCGCCGTGGCGCCGGGCGTGCAGGCGTATCCGCCCGCCGGAACCGGTGTGACGCAAGGCGTTGTCGAGCAAATTATCGAGTACCCGCTCCAGTTGTGGCTGATCGGCCTGCAAACGCGGCAAAGGCCCCTGCACCTCCACCAGCAGACTGATGTCTTTCTCGGCGGCCGATACGGCAAAGCGTGACTCAGCCTGTTCCAGCAGCGCCTCGATGGAACACGGCGCCAAGGTGAGTTTCTGCAGACCGTTCTGGTAACGGGAGAAATTCAGCAGGTCATTGATCAGCTGCATCAGCCGCTGCATCTCTTCATTCACGGTATCGAGCAGGTCGGCTTCCCGGGAGTCCGGGGCAAAGTGCGCGCGCTCGCGGAATAATCCGAAGGCCATGTGCATGCCGGTGACCGGTGTGCGCAATTCATGGGAGGCGCGCAACACAAATTCGCTGCGTACCCGTTCGAAGGCACGCTGCTCCGTGACGTCATGCAGCACCATCACGGCCCCGAGAATATGGCCCTGGGTGTGGCTGACCGGGGTCAGGCTATAGGTCAGCAGTCGCGACTCGCCATCGACTTCGACACTCAAGTCCTCCGGCGCCCGCTCCAGAGTGCCGCCGCGCAGCACCAGTTGCAGCTGCTCATCGAGTTCAGGGCGCTCCAGCGCCGTGCCCAATCCCTGTCCCAGGCGATCGGATTCCCAGCCCAGCTGACGCTGGGCCACAGGGTTAAGGTGTTCCAGATGGCCCTGACGGTCGATCATCAGCAGCCCGTCGTCGATGCTGTCGAGCACGGCCTGCAAACGCTGCTGGCCGGCCAGCAACTCGTCGACATTGGTGGCCTGATGTTCACGCAGCGCCTGGGCCATGATCCCGAAACGCCGGGTCAACTGGTTGAGCTCCACTGCCGAGGAGATCGGCAGGGTGACATCGAAATTGCCCTGGCCGATATTGTCCGCTGCCTTGGCCAAGGCTTCGATGGGCGCCCCGAAACGCCGGGCAATGGCCTGCGCGGTCACGAAGCCGATGATCAGCACCGCCAGCCCCACCAGGGCGAGCAGCCCGGCGATCAGCAGTGCCCGCTCCCGGGCCTGGCGCTCGGTATCGTTGATGTTATCCAGCGCGCGCTTGTGCTCGGCGATCAGACCATTGCGCAGTGCGTTGAATTTTTCCGTCAGGTTGTCATGGCTGCTGAGCACAGTCGAAGGGTCCGGAGACGCCTCATAAGCTTCGATAAAGCGCTCGTAGTCAGCCTTGGCTTTTCTGAAACCGTACTCGCTTGCATTCTGCTCGGGCTCCTGGGCGATGCCTTCCTCCAGCAATTGGAAGTAACGCTGCTTCGAGGCGGCGAAAGCGGCGGAGTCAGGCTTCTCGCTGAGGATAATGATCAGTTGATCACCCAGGGTCTGGCGCAGCTTGAGTCCCAGGTCCAGGGTGATGAAGTTACTGCGGGTCAGTGCTTCCTGGCTGCCGGCCATCTGCATCACGCTGACCAGCCCGAGCAGGAGCCCGAGCAAGGCGACGGTGATCAGTGCGGAGATGCTCAGGAAAAGCCGGGTCCGCAGTTTCATCGCCAGTTTCATCGCCTATTGCTCACAAGTTGTACTGCTTGCGTTTGCGGTACAGCGTCGAAGCATCGATGCCCAGGGTTTTTGCCGCTTGATCCAGCGTGTCGGCGGTGGCGAGGACCGCGCCGATGTGGGCCTTTTCCAGCTCATCCAGGCTCAGCGCTGCGCCGATGCGCGGTGCATTGTTGACCGGGGTTTCGGCCATGCCCAGATGACTGATCTCGACCCGCTCCTGCGGACAGATGATGCTCGCGCGCTCGATCACGTTGCGCAGCTCACGGATGTTGCCCGGCCAGCGATAGCCCAGCAGGGCTTCCCGGGCCTCGTCGCTCAACGCGCGCGCGGGACGGGCATACTCCTTGACGAAGCGCGCCAGGAAACGATCGGCCAGGTTGAGAATATCTTCACGGCGTTCGCGTAGTGGCGGCAGGTGCAGGGTAATGACATTCAGGCGATAGAGCAGGTCTTCACGGAAACGACCATCGCGGACCATGTCCTCGAGGTTGAGGTTGGTGGCTGCAAGGATGCGCACATCGGCACGGCGGGTCACCGGGTCACCGACGCGCTCATATTCTTTGTCCTGAATGAAACGCAGCAATTTCGGCTGCAATGTCAGCGGAAAGTCGCCGATTTCGTCGAGAAACAGCGTCCCGCCGTCCGCCTGGTTGACTCGGCCCAGGGTGCTTTCGCTGGCGCCGGTGAAGGCGCCACGACTGTGGCCGAAGAGCTCGCTTTCCATAAGCTCGGCGGTCAGCGACGGGCAGTTGATCGTGACGCAGGATTTCTTCGCGCGTTTGCTCCAGCCGTGAATGGCTTGGGACAGCTCGCCCTTGCCGGTGCCGGACTCACCGAGAATCAGGATATTGGCATCGGTCGTGGCCACCTGGCGCGCGGTTTCGAGTACCACTTTCATGGCCGGGCTGTGGGAGTCCAGACCATCCTTGGGCTTGCGCACTTCACCTTCCAGGGCTTCCAGTCGCGCCGACAACTGCCGCACTTCCAGTTGCTTGGCGGTTGCCAAGCGCAATTGATCGGGGCTGCACGGCTTGACCAGGTAGTCGGCGGCACCGGCCTGAATCGCATCCACCGCCGTGTCGACAGCTGAGTGCGCAGTGACGATCACCACCCGCATCCAGGGCGCCTGGATACGCATCTGGGCCAGCACATCGAGGCCGTTGTCTTCGCCCAGACGCAAATCGAGGAAGCACAGGTCGAAGACCTGCCGCTGCAACAGGGCTTCTGCCTGCGCGGCGCTGGTGGCGGTGGCAACGCTGTAGCCTTCGTCTTCGAGGCAGTAACGGAAAGTACGCAGGATGGCGGACTCATCATCCACCAGCAGAATGCGGCCTTGGTGCTCAGTGGCTGATTCCATTTTCCTACGCTCCTTAATGAATGATCTTGATTTAGTCCCGGAGAAATCGGGCAAGTTGCATGATTGATTCTGAGCCATTCCTGTCATGGCAGGGTAGCTTTCATCCGATGCATCGGTTAGCCAGCTGATGTCGCGGCTCTTTTAATAGATGTCCGGTTTCTGACAGCGGCCAGCGTGTATTTCTGACATCTGCGTCCTCCTCTCAATTCAAAAAATTTACACCTTCCTTCAAACGAATCGTGCAATACGCACGACCACACACGTGGCATCGTGCAGGATGCGTACGATGTGATTTCTTTGATGATCTTAAGATATTGATATTAAAGGAAATTAATTCATTTCAATGCTGGCATGCGGGCTGCAATTGTCTGGTTGACCAGGGCATTCAAATACAAACGCCCGCTATCGAATACCGACCCGAGTGGTAGGAGCTCCAGGATGAACCGTCAACGTGCCGCCCACCTGCACCTCTCACCTGTGCATATTCAGCAAGGACTGTTTGCTGTTTTGGCGCTGTTGCTCACCCTTATCGGCGGCCAACAGTTTCTGCGCTGGGAGCAGAGTCAGCAGCCGCAAGCGCCACAACTGTCGATTCAGCATCCGACCCAAACCCATTTCAGTGCTGTTGGCAGCGTTCAGGCCGATAGCCCCCCGCTGCGAATGATGGACGTCGACCAGGCCGGGCCTGCAGGCGAGATACGTCATCAGGAGCGCTGGGTGTTCTAGGTAAAAAATTTCCGCCGCAGCGATGTGCCGGGAAACGCAACACCTCTAAATAGAAGCGTAAGGAGAATCACCATGTTGAGTTGGGCAATCACATTCCTGATCATTGCCATCATCGCTGCAGTACTGGGCTTCGGTGGTATCGCGGGCACCGCCACGGGTATCGCCAAGATTCTGTTTGTCGTGTTCCTGGTGATGTTCATTGCTTCCTTCTTCTTTGGCCGTCGCGGTCGAGGCTGACATGAAAGGTTTGTTCAAGACGCTGGCAGCCGCCCTGCAACCGGGGCGGTAGTGCCATGGCATGCGGGCCTGGGTTTCCCCGGCATGCCTGAGACCCTCATGCAGGGTCCGGAATTTGTACACGAAGGAGGTCACAGCGCCTCTTTCTATCTGCGTCACCTGAGGAAGGCTGGCGCATGACCAAGGGGTCGGGACGTTCTGCCTGTTTCAGGGGCGGAGTGACCTACGGGTACAGGGAGTACCTGCGTAAGGGCCGGGTCAGGAAAAGCTGCTGCGCAAGTTCGCCGGACCACCATGGCTCGACGAGCTTGCGAAGGGCTGGATCACGCAACACATTGAAATAGAGCGCTCGTCTCGATTTCATCACTGTTATCGCCTCGTTGTCACTGTTACGTCGGAAATTACTTTTCCCGGTGTTTCACAGGCGACCGTATATCGAGAAAAATCCATTTTTTTGGGCTGCGATTATTCGCTTTGTCCTGCGGGATTCTGTTGAAAAATCAACGCTCGGCCACTGCTCAAAAAACATTCAATCTGCTCTGTGATGACCGGTTCACGGCACTTATGCCTGCCGAAATGTCGCAATCGAACCGATTGCGACGTCACATTCAGTAAAAAAACCTCATGCCGATTCGGCATAGGGTAGGCGTTTACGGCATTAGACGGCGCTTCCTTGCATCGGAATAGTTGCGCCTTTTTTCGCCTGCCAGAGAGCCGCAAACACGCGTTCCGGGGCACCTTATACGGGGGGTAGATGCACTAGACTTTTTCGCCACGAGCGTTCCAGTTCGCGCATCTCCCTGAGTCAAACGCAAGTAAGGGTAAAGATATGAAGAAGGCAAAGCTTAGCCTCGCCTGGCAGATCCTCATCGGTCTGGTATTGGGGATAGCAATCGGTGCGCTGCTCAACCATTTCAGTGCCGAAAAAGCCTGGTGGATCAGCAACGTCCTGCAACCAGCAGGCGATATCTTTATCCGTCTGATCAAGATGATCGTGATCCCGATCGTCATCTCCTCTTTGATCGTCGGCATTGCCGGCGTTGGTGATGCCAAGAAGCTGGGGCGCATCGGCTTCAAGACCATCATCTACTTCGAAATCGTCACCACCATCGCCATCGTGGTCGGTCTGCTGCTGGCCAACCTGTTCCATCCGGGTGCCGGCATCGACATGAGCACCCTGGGCACTGTGGACATTTCCAAGTACCAGGCGACTGCCGCCGAGGTCCAGCATGAACACGCGTTCATCGAAACCATCCTCAACCTGATCCCGTCGAACATCTTCGCGGCCATGGTTCGCGGCGAAATGCTGCCGATCATCTTCTTCTCCGTATTGTTCGGTCTCGGGCTGTCGAGCCTGCAGGCGGACCTGCGCGAGCCGCTGGTGAAGATGTTCCAGGGCGTGTCGGAAAGCATGTTCAAGGTCACTCACATGATCATGAACTACGCCCCGATCGGCGTGTTCGCACTGATCGCAGTGACCGTGGCCAACTTCGGTTTCGCGTCGCTGTTGCCGCTGGCCAAACTGGTGATCCTGGTTTATTTCGCCATCGCTTTCTTCGCGTTCGTGATCCTGGGCCTGATCGCCCGCCTGTTCGGCTTCTCGGTGATCAAGCTGATGCGCATCTTCAAGGATGAGCTGGTACTGGCCTACTCCACCGCCAGCTCCGAAACCGTGCTGCCGCGCGTGATCGAGAAGATGGAAGCCTACGGCGCACCGAAAGCCATTTGCAGCTTCGTGGTACCGACCGGTTACTCGTTCAACCTCGACGGTTCGACCCTGTACCAAAGCATTGCGGCGATCTTCATTGCCCAGCTGTATGGCATCGACCTGTCGATCAGCCAGCAACTGCTGCTGGTCCTGACGTTGATGGTCACCTCCAAAGGCATCGCCGGCGTACCGGGCGTGTCCTTCGTGGTCCTGCTGGCCACCCTCGGCAGCGTCGGTATTCCTCTGGAAGGCCTGGCGTTCATCGCCGGTGTCGACCGCGTCATGGACATGGCCCGTACCGCGCTGAACGTGATCGGCAACGCCCTGGCCGTTCTGGTTATCGCTCGTTGGGAAGGCATGTACGACGACGCCAAGGGCCAGCGTTACTGGAACTCCCTGCCGCACTGGCGTAGCAAGGAAAAGCTGCCGGCGGGTGAAACCTCCAGCAACTGATACAAAACCTGTGGGAGCGAGCTTGCTCGCGATGACCGACTAAAGCCCGACATTGATGTCGACTGATACACCGCTATCGCGAGCAATCGAGCGTCGACCGGCTGCTCCCACAGTGATCTACGAAAGCCGCACCAGACAAACCCCGAATAAATCCGGGGTTTGTCGTTTCTGGTCACCCCGCTATCATTCGCGGATCTTTTGGGGGATTTGACTGATGCTCAATGGCCTTTGGCTTGGCTTCTTCATCGTGGCAGCCGTTTCAGCGCTGGCGCAGTGGCTGATTGGCGGCAACGCCGGGATATTCGCAGCGATGGTGGAGAGCATTTTTGCCATGGCCAAGCTGTCGGTCGAGGTCATGGTGCTGCTGTTCGGCACCCTCACCCTCTGGCTGGGTTTTCTGCGCATTGCCGAGAAGGCCGGCATCGTCGAATGGTTGGCCAAGGCCTTGGGGCCGTTGTTTTTGCGTCTGATGCCTGAAGTCCCGCCGGGTCATCCGGCCATCGGCCTGATCACCCTGAACTTCGCCGCCAACGGCCTCGGTCTGGACAACGCCGCCACGCCTATCGGCCTCAAGGCCATGAAAGCGCTGCAAGAACTCAACCCCAGCGCTACCGTCGCCAGCAACGCGCAGATCCTGTTCCTGGTGCTCAATGCCTCTTCGCTGACCCTGCTGCCGGTGACCATCTTCATGTATCGCGCCCAGCAAGGCGCGCCTGACCCGACGCTGGTGTTCCTGCCGATCCTGCTGGCGACCAGTTGCTCGACCATTGTCGGCTTCCTGTCGGTGGCGTTCATGCAGCGCCTGCGCGTCTGGGACCCGGTGGTGCTGGCCTACCTGATCCCCGGCGCCCTCGCCCTCGGTGGTTTCATGGCGTTGCTGGCGACCCTTTCGGCGACCGCGCTGGCCGGCTTGTCATCGATCCTCGGCAACCTGACGCTGTTTGGCCTGATCATGCTGTTTCTGCTGATCGGTGCGCTGCGCAAAGTGAAGGTGTACGAGGCCTTCGTTGAAGGTGCCAAGGAGGGTTTCGACGTCGCCAAGAACCTGCTGCCTTATCTGGTGGCAATGCTCTGCGCGGTGGGTGTCCTGCGGGCCTCCGGGGCGCTGGACTTCGGCCTGGACGGGATTCGTCATCTGGTGGCGTGGGCCGGTTGGGACACGCGCTTCGTCGATGCGCTGCCGACGGCGATGGTCAAACCCTTCTCCGGCAGCGCCGCCCGGGCGATGCTGATTGAAACCATGAAGACCTCGGGCGTGGACAGCTTCCCGGCGCTGGTGGCGGCGACAATCCAGGGCAGTACCGAAACGACGTTCTATGTGCTGGCGGTGTACTTCGGTGCCGTGGGCATCCAGCGCGCGCGCCATGCGGTTGGCTGCGCCTTGCTGGCGGAGCTTGCCGGGGTGCTGGGTGCAATCGGCGTTTGCTACTGGTTCTTTGGTTGATCGGCGCCGTCAGCCAGCGTCTTGAGCGCGGCCTTGCGCTCATCCGTCGGCAAGCTACCGAGCTTTTCCACGGCGACATAGAACCTGGGCCAATCGCCATCCATCTGATGGAACAGCGCATCAAATGCCGGTACCCACTGGTCGTACAAGCCAAACGGCAATAACCGGGCATTGTTCATGGGGGCATGGACCCAGGCGTCGTAGCGTTTGTCTCCAGCCCACTGACTGTCACGCAGTTGCCGGTATTCGCTGCGCAAGCGTTCGAACTCGACCGCCTTGCGCTGGCGCATCTGTTCGGTTGGCAACGGCAAGGCGTAGAGCTTTTCCAGCCGGGCGCGGGTGTCCAGCACCAACTCTGTAAACTGGTCGCGCTGACGCGCCTGTGCATTGTTATCCGGTGGCAGGTGGCGATAGGCACGCCATTGGCGAGTACCTTCCTGCTCGACGAAGGTGGCAAAGGATTCGTTGAACTCCGTGTCGTCCTTTACATAGGCGCGCTGATGGGCCAGCTCGTGAAAGATCAGCGTGGCCAGTCGCTCATCCCCCCAACCCATCATCGAACTGATGATCGGGTCGTTGAACCAGCCGAGTGTCGAATAGGCCTCGACACCGCCAATCGACACGTCCATGCCCTGCAAGCGTTGCAAGGCTGCTTCGCCGCGCGCTGCGCTCTGACTGTAGTACCCGCGGTAGGCCACGCAGCCGGCAATGGGAAAGCAGTGGTTTACAGGCTTGAGGGAAAATTCCGGCGTGACGAAGACATTCCAGACGACGAAGGGACGGCCAATGTCCGCGTACAAGCGGTAACTTTGGTTATCCGGCAGGTGCAATTGCCGGCTGGCGAACGTTCGGGCCTTTTGTGATTGCTCCAGGTGTATACGCAGTTTCTGGTCGCGCGCCGGGTCGGCAATCACGCTGGAAACCGGCTCCCTGGCCCGCAGCAACTGCAGTTGGCCGCTGGCCAGTTGGCTGTAATAGCTGATGCTGGTGCAACCGTTGAGCAACAAAAACAACACGCCCGGAAACAAAACGCGAAAAACGCGATCAAGTAACCCAAGGCTAGGAAGCGGCCTGAACACAATAATTCTTCCTTGGAGAGTCTTCCCGCAAGACTATCCCGCCTGACTGGAGCTCCGCTATGCGCACGATGATACTGACAGGAAGTCTGCTGTTGCTGGCCGGCTGTGCCGGATTCGGAATACCCCGCCATGATCCTGCGCAAGCCTGGATCGACCTGGACTCGAAGCAAGAAGATACGGCGTTGCAGGCACTGGAGGTCGATGACAAGGCCACCGACGACAAGCGCTACTTCGAGGTTCAGCCCGGTAGCCATGAATTGACAGTCCGCTACCAGTTTCCGGTGCAGCCCACCAACATCGGCCCCGACGCCGAGCCGTTGTGGCGCGATTGTCAGTTGAACGTGAAATTCAAGGATTTCAACGCTGGCGAACGCTATCAACTGCAAGCGGGGAACATTGGTTTTCGGCCGTGGGCCAAGCTCTATGATCAGCAGCGAAAAGTGATCGGCCAGGGTACCCCTGCGGGCTGTCAACGAACCTGATCGGCGTTATGCTGGATACATATCCCCTGGGACATCCATCATGCGCAGGTTGATGCTGTTACTCGCCGTCGGTGTCGTCGCGGGCTGTCAAAGCCCGATGCCGACACCTGATCCAAAAATGGCCTGGGTTGATTTTTCGACGCCCTTCCCTAACGACAAGTTGTTGATGGCCGAACGCCTGGACAAACAGCGATTGCGCGATGGGCGTTATTTCGAAGTGACGCCCGGCAGCCACGAACTGATCGTGCGTTTCGACTTTGAAGTCCCCGGCGGCGGCGGCTTGAGTATGATGAGCGGGCCCTCTGAGCGGCTGTGCTACCTGACCATCCGTTACGATCATTTCGAAGCCGGTCAGCGTTATGTACTCGAAGGCCGCTCCATTGCGTTTACCCCCGGCGCCCGCCTGTACAACGCCAAGCGCGAGATCGTCGCTGAAGACCGGGAAGCCAACTGCCTGATGTGAGATGTCAGCGGTCGTTCTTCTGGTAGATGATTTTTTTGGTGCCGTTTTCGCACGAACCCACGACCATGTTCTGGTCGTGCACTTCGTCGTTGGTGACGACTTCAAGCGTGTAGGAAGTGACGCCACTGGCCTGGATCTTGGCTTCGATCTCGGCCTTGAGCTCTTCGCAGGGTTTCGGTGCTGCGAGGGCCGACGTGGCCAGTACGCAACAGATAACCGCCAGGGCAAAACGTTTCATGGTTGAAGCTCCTTTGAGGCAGCACGCCTATTCACAGGTTTTTGCTGCTGTCATTTATTCGACCATATTATTGGCGGGCAAATCTGTCACGACACAAAAAAGATCGCAGCCTTGGGCACCTCTTACCGAATGATCCCGGCAGGTTACGCAAGGCTGCGATTTTTTCTTTGCAAAAATGAAAGATCTAGCTGACCAATGTTGCCTCCAGGCTGATCTTGGCATTCAGCACTTTGGACACTGGGCAGCCTTCTTTGGCCTTGTTGCTGAGTTCTTCGAACTGCGCCTGGCTTGCCCCGGGGATTTTCGCCTTCAGAATCAATTTCACTGCGGTGATCGCAAAACCGCCGTCCACTTGATCCAGAGTGACTTCTGCCTGGGTATCGATGCTATCGGCCTTCAGGCCGGCGTCACCGAGGATCATGGAGAACGCCATGGAGAAACAGCCGGCGTGGGCTGCGCCGATCAACTCTTCCGGGTTGGTGCCCCGGCCGCCTTCGAAGCGCGCCTTGAAGCCGTAGGGGGCTTCCCGGAGCACGCCGGTTTCTGTGGAAATCGAGCCGATGCCGGTTTTCAGATCACCTTCCCAATGGGCCGATGCTTTCTTGACGATAGCCATGCCAGTCTCCTAAAGGTCGGCGCGAAAGGTCACGCCTGCAGGGTTTTCGGTTGCCAGGATTGTGAGGATAGACGAAGGGGCAAAGTTCACTTCGTCCGATCAATCTGCTTTTTTCGCGGGATTTCTTACCTGGCTATTGAAACTCGGGTATATGCCCACATTGCATGAACACGCTTTTGGATTCGGCAGGTTTGCGTTCGCAAGAACAAACCTGCGCCCTCAATTGGAGAAGCAGGTTTATGAAACGACTGTCCGATATCAAGTTCTCGACCCTCGATCTGGTGCCGGTGCGCGAGAACGGCAGCGCGGCCCAGTCGCTGCGCAACTCGCTGGACCTGGCGCAGCATGTCGAGAAGTTCGGTTACAACCGCTTCTGGGTGGCTGAGCACCACAACATGGATGGCATCGCCAGTTCCGCGACTTCGGTGCTGCTCGGTTATCTGGCCGGTGGTACATCGACCATTCGAGTCGGTTCAGGCGGGGTGATGCTGCCCAACCACGCACCCCTGGTGATTGCCGAGCAGTTCGGCACCCTGGAAAGCCTTTATCCGGGCCGGATTGATCTGGGCCTGGGGCGAGCGCCCGGTTCCGACCAGATGACCGCACGCGCGTTGCGCCGTGAGCGCTCCGGCAGTGCCGACGACTTCCCGGAAGATGTGGCGGAACTGGTGCGCTACCTCGGGCCACGTACCCCGGATCAACGGATCATCGCCATGCCCGGAACCGGGACCCATGTGCCGGTCTGGTTGTTGGGATCGAGCCTGTTCAGTGCACAGCTGGCCGGTGAGCGCGGTTTGCCCTACGCCTTCGCTTCGCATTTCGCGCCGCGCTACATGCATGAAGCGATTCGGGTCTACCGCAATCACTTCAAGCCATCAGCCGTTTTGGACAAGCCTTACGTAATGCTCGGCGTGCCCTTGGTGGCGGCCGATACGGACGAGCAGGCCGAGTACCTCGCGACTTCGGTGTTCCAGCGGATTCTCGCCCTGATGCGCGGCCAAAGCCTGGTACAGCGTCCGCCGGTGAAGACCATGGACGGCCTGTGGCTGCCCCATGAGAAAGAGGCTGTGCACGATTTTCTTGGGTTGGCCATGATTGGCAGCCCACAGAAAATCCGCGCCAAACTCGAGGTCTTGATCGAACAGACCCAGGCTGACGAGCTGATTTTCACCTGTGACCTGTATGAGCATTCGGATCGCGTGCATTCCTACGAGCTGCTGGCGCAGGTCATGCGCGGCTGATACTCAAACGACAGGCATGAAAAAGCCGGCGCCAGGGCGTCGGCTTTTTCTTTCAGGCGAGGATTGGCCTACTTTTTGTAGACGATCACTTTGGCGCCCTTTTCGCATTTACCAACAACTTTTCCGCCGGCAGCGCTCCCTTTATCGACAATCTCCAGCGAATAACCGGAAACGCCCTTGGCATCAAGTTTCGCTGCGATTTCGGCTTTCAGCTCTTCGCATGGCTTGCCATCACCCGCCAATGCGGTCCCCGCAAGGCTCAACAAACCTACCGCCAACATAAACTTCTTCATCGGTTGCATTCCCTGGTCGGATCATAGGGGTAACCAGCCGTCAGCCGGACGCACTCATGCAGCGCTTTGCCATTCCCTATGGCATTCGGCTGGCGTGCAAGTTCAGAAGACTAGCCCAAAGTCAGCTGCTGGCAATCCGGAATCCGACTTTCAGGGTCACCTGAAAGTGCGCAGCCTTGCCGTCCCTGATGTGCCCACGGGTCTCGGTGACTTCAAACCATTCCATGTACTTGATGCTTTTGTTGGCTTCGGTCAATGCGTTGTTGATCGCATCTTCGATACTGCTGGTGGACGAGCCGACCAGCTCGACTTTCTTGTAGGTGTGATGGTCAGACATGGCGTTCTCCTTGGCGTGTGAATTACAGCCTAGCAGTGATTTTTCCTATTTCTTCTGTTGGCCGTTCTGAGAGTGAAGTTCAGATTTTCTGCACTTTCTCGAACCTCTGAAGTCCCAACCAACACACGCCACTCATCACCAATGCAGGAGAGCCACCATGGCCAACACCTCGTTACGCAAAGCCTCATTGCAAAGCATGGAAGCCGAGATCGAGAGTCTGCTCAAGTCTTTGGAAAGCCTGAAGGACGACGCCTCGGACGAGTCGCGTAAAACCCTCAAGACCCTGAAAAGCAATGCCGAGAATGCCTTGAAGCACTCGCGCCATCTGCTTGCCGACGCCTATGAAGAGGTCAAGGTCAAAACCCGCGAAACAGGGATTGCCACCCGGGACTACGCCCAGGAGCACCCCTGGACTACAGCCGGTGTCGCCGTGGGCGCATTGGGCCTGCTGGCCGCTTATCTATTGTGCAAGCGTGATTAATCTACCCGGCGCAGCTCGTTTTTCAGCCACTGCGCCAGTTGCCGGGCGCGCCCGTCCGCGGCGCGCTTGGGTAGCCACAACGCCAGTTGTGCCGGGGTTTCACTGAAGCCCCATGGCGCAACCAGGCGGCCGGCCTTCAAGTCTTCCGCCACCAAGGGTTCGGGGGCAATCGCCACGCCCAGACCCGCGACGGCGGCTTCCAGTAAGTAATACAAATGTTCGAATCCCTGACCGTACTTCAGTGCCCTGGCGTCGAGGCCGCATTGTTGCGCCCAGTTTGGCCAGGCTTGCGGGCGTGAGGTGGTGTGCAGCAAGGTTTCGTTCAGCAGTGCGCTTTCCGGCGCTAGTTTGAGCCGCTCATAGCCAGCGAACCGAGGGCTCATGACCGGACCGATACGTTCGCTGGCCAGTTCGAAAACCTGCATGTCCGACGGCCAGGGGGGCTCGGCAAAGACCAGCAAGGCATCCAGTCCCGGTCTTCGCGGATCGAGATCGCCTTCTCCGGCCGACAGGTGCAGGCGCAGGTCCGGCAGGTCGGCATTGAGTCTCCCCAGTCGCGGAATAAACCAGCGCGCCAACAGGCTTCCCGAACAACCGAGCACGAACGGAGCATCGGCCGTGCTTTGTGTGAGTTCCGCGCAGACGCTGCGCAGGCGCTCGAAGGCTTCACTGCTGGCGTCACGCAGGCGCAAGCCGGCATCTGTGAGTTTCAGGCCGCGACCGTCCTTGATGAACAGGCTGACGCCAAGGTGTTCTTCAAGCACCTTGAGCTGGCGGCTGACCGCACCATGGGTGACATGCAGCTGCTCGGCCGCCTGACTGACGCTGTTCAAGCGGGCAGTGGCTTCGAAGGCGCGAAGCGCATTCAGCGGAGGAAGGTCATGGCTCATGGGATCTGTGAGTTTTCCTGACAGGTTGTGGCGATCTTATCGGTTTTCAGGCCGGGACGTCAGGGGTAGAGTGAAGCCCACTATCTCTTTATGCATCACTTCACGCATTCAACTGGAGCGCCAAATGACCCAGCCTAATCTGCGCAACGGCCCTGATGCCAACGGCCTGTTTGGCGCGTTCGGTGGCCGCTACGTCGCCGAAACCCTGATGCCGTTGATCCTCGACCTGGCCCGTGAATATGAGTTGGCCAAGGAAGATCCTGCATTCAAGGAAGAACTGGCCTACTTCCAGCGCGACTACGTCGGACGTCCAAGCCCGTTGTACTTCGCCGAGCGTCTGACCGAGTTCTGTGGCGGCGCGAAGATCTATCTCAAGCGCGAAGAGCTGAACCACACCGGCGCGCACAAGATCAACAACTGTATCGGCCAGATCCTGCTGGCGCGACGCATGGGCAAGAAGCGCATCATCGCCGAGACCGGCGCCGGCATGCACGGCGTGGCGACGGCCACCGTGGCTGCGCGTTTCGGCCTGGATTGCGTGATCTACATGGGCACCACTGACATCGAACGCCAGCAGGCCAACGTGTTCCGCATGAAGCTGCTGGGCGCCGAGGTTATCCCGGTGGTCGCTGGCACCGGCACGCTGAAGGATGCAATGAACGAAGCCCTGCGTGACTGGGTGACCAACGTCGACAGCACCTTCTACCTGATCGGCACCGTGGCCGGTCCGCACCCTTACCCGGCGATGGTTCGCGACTTCCAGGCCGTGATCGGCAAGGAAACCCGCGAGCAGTTGCAAGCCCAGGAAGGTCGCCTGCCGGACAGCCTGGTAGCGTGCATTGGCGGTGGCTCCAACGCCATGGGCCTATTCCATCCGTTCCTGGACGACAAGAGTGTCGAGATCATCGGCGTTGAAGCGGCCGGTTACGGCATTGAGACCGGCAAGCATGCGGCCAGCCTGAACGGCGGCGTTCCAGGCGTGCTGCATGGCAACCGCACTTTCCTGCTGCAGGACGACGATGGCCAGATCATCGACGCCCACTCGATCTCCGCCGGCCTCGACTACCCGGGCATCGGCCCGGAACACGCCTGGTTGCACGACATCGGCCGCGTTCAGTACACCTCGGTGACTGACGACGAAGCCCTCGCCGCATTCCACCAGTGCTGCCGCCTGGAAGGGATCATCCCGGCCCTGGAAAGCGCCCATGCCCTGGCTGAAGTATTCAAGCGCGCACCGACCCTGCCAAAGGATCACCTGATGGTGGTCAACCTGTCCGGCCGTGGCGACAAAGACATGCAGACCGTGATGCACCACATGGAACAATCCAAGCAGGAGAAACACTGATGAGCCGCCTGCAAACGCGTTTTGCCGAACTCAAGGAACAGAACCGCGCCGCCCTGGTGACTTTCGTGACCGCTGGCGACCCGGGCTATGACACCTCCCTGGCCATCCTCAAGGGCTTGCCGGCGGCCGGTGCCGACGTGATCGAGCTGGGCATGCCCTTCACCGACCCGATGGCTGACGGCCCGGCCATCCAGCTCGCCAACATCCGTGCGTTGGGTGCCAAGCAGAATCTGGCGAAAACCCTGCAAATGGTTCGCGAGTTCCGCCAGGACAACAACGAAACACCGCTGGTGCTAATGGGATACTTCAACCCGATCCACATGTACGGGGTGCCGCGCTTCATTGCCGAAGCCAAAGAGGCCGGCGTTGACGGCCTGATCGTGGTCGACCTGCCGCCGGAGCACAACGGCGAGCTGTGTGACCCGGCCCAGGCTGCGGGCCTGGATTTCATCCGCCTGACTACGCCAACCACCGACGATGTGCGTCTGCCGACTGTTCTCAACGGCAGCTCCGGTTTCGTCTACTACGTGTCGGTGGCCGGTGTGACCGGCTCCGGTGCCGCCACGCTGGAACACGTCGAGGAAGCGGTCGCCCGTCTGCGCCGCCATACCGACCTGCCGATCAGCATCGGTTTCGGTATCCGGACGCCGGAACAGGCAGCGTCCATCGCACGCCTGGCTGATGGCGTGGTGGTGGGCTCGGCGTTGATCGACCAGATCGCCAATGCGGCAACCGCAGAACAGGCCGTCGACGGTGTATTGAGCCTGTGCTCGGCACTGGCGGATGGCGTGCGTAAGGCCCGTTCCTGAAACAGAGGAATTAGAGCCTCGCGGTACAGGCTAAACAGCAAAACGCTGTAAACCTTGTGGGAGCAAGCTCGCTCCCACAGGTCGCGGTATCAAGGCAACTCTATGCCGCCTGCTGCCTTGTGCAATTTGCGCAAATGCTCGCCAATCTGCTTCACGTTGGCTTCGTTGGCGGCCATTTCGGCGGCACGACCCGGTTCGAGCAACGCTCTCACCTCCTTGTCCAGGTCCCCGGACAGCGCCAGCAGCTGCTTCTGGCGCTGGCTGCTTTCCGATTCCAGATGCTCCCACTCGCTCGGCTGTGGCAAGCCATAACCGTTGGTGCCCAGCAGTTCCGCAGGACGGCTGAGGAAGCCGCTATTGGCGAGAATGTCCTTGAGCGTTTCGTTGGCCTTGTCCATGCCGCCATTCTGCAATTCCCGGGCGCCCAGATAGCGCTGCTTCACTTCATCCTGAGCCAGCAGCAATTGCTGACGGAAGCTGGCCTGCTCCAGCAGGAGCAACGCCGCGCTGGTGCGCAGGTCCGCCTGCTCGAACCATTGCCGACGTTCCGCGGCTTTCAAGTCCAGCCACTCTTCGACGGTTTCCTGTTTGATCGGCAAGTGCTTTTTCAGGATTTCGAACATCGCCTGATAGCGTTCGCGGAAGGAATCGAAACGATAACCCAGGCGCAAGGCTTCCCGCGGATCGTCCAGCACACTGGTGTCCGCCAGCCCTCGACCTTTGAGCACTTCCAGCAAACCGTTGGGCATGATGTTGTCGAGCCCTACCAGTTTCGGGTTGTTGGTGCCGCCACGCAGCAATTTCAGTTCTTCCACCGCGCAGTTGTTCGACAGGAAGAAGTAGTTGCCGTCGTAGCTCCAGTGCATCTCGGCGGCACGTTCCACCACGTCTTCAATTTCTGTGCGCGACAGGTTCAGGGGCACGGAGGCCAGGCTGCGCAGTTCGGTCTTGGTATATTCGTCGATGACCTGGGACAGCGGCAGGATAAACAACCGCGACGGGTATTTGCCGACCAGGCCATCCCAGCTCGACAACTGTACGTCGCCGACGAAGGCGCGATACGACAGCACCAGATGCTGGTCCAGGTCCAGCCGACAATCCGGGCCACGGGGGCGGCCCGGCGCGCAGATCACCAGACGCAACATGCTGTGGCCCCAGCGGCTGAACAGGTTCTGGTTGGCCTCGGCCAGCAGATAGTCAACGGCATAGACCCGCTCCGGATCGACCTGCCCCAGCGGTGTCTTGGCGAAGTCGTTGCCGGCATTGAGGAACGCGACGGTTTTGCTGCAGGTATCACTGGCGGCGGGTGCCCAGCCGAAATGCTCTTTGTAGTAGCGATACAGTGCGGGACGGCGGCAGGCGTAGCTCGGGTCGAGGAGGAAATACTCCATGTTGACCGCGACGAACTCCTTGGGACTGCTGGTCTCGTAGATATCCGGACTGCGGGCAATCTGGCGATTGTGCTGTTCGCGTTCACCCCGACGGCCTACGTATTGCTGCCAGCCGGCCAGGTCGAGCAGGCGCGGATCGTCGCTGAGGGTAAAGCGCCGATCGGACTGGCCCCGACATTGGTCGGGTATGCCAACCAGCCCTGAGCTGTTGTTGCGCCGGGTGCAGCGCTGAATCAGCTTGCGCTCGTCATCCGGCCACAGGCGCGAACGGTCGTAGATGTGAGTCAGCTCGTGCAACACAGTGGCCAGCATTTCCCGGCGCACGGTGCCATGGGGGCGATGGGTTTTTTTGCTTGCGGCGCTGCCATCGGTGAGGCCGGCCAGCAGGTTGCGGTTCAGATCGAGCTCGGACACCAGCGATGCCTGGCCGTAGGCATTGCGCGGCATGTCATCGGTCCAGCCGACGACGATACGTCGGTCCAGCTGCTCGATGAAGCGTGGTGGAAGCGCCTGCATGGCTTCATCAAGCAACGCCTGGCTGGCTTGCTGTTGCGCGGGCGTCAGGCCTTCGGTCTTGAGTTGTAACTGCAGGCCTGCGTGGGCCGTGTTGCCGAGCAGCAACAGGGCCCCGGTCAGCAGCCAGGCGCGTGGACACCTCACAGTGCGAGGATGGCTTCGGCGAGATCCTGATCGCTGGCGTCGCGCGCTTCGGGCACGCGGGTGCGCAGCAAGTTGAAAGCGGACTCCAGGTGAGCGCCACGAATGTCGCCATCGCTGGCGACGAAACTGGCGGCGTCGTCCTGGGCTTCGCGTACGATTTTCGAATCGCGAATGGACGTGGTGGTGTCGGAGGTGAAATCGAGGGTGCGCTGGGTCGCGCGGATCAGGATGTTACTGGTGGCAACCAGAGTATGTGCCTGGGCCACATCGGCCAACAGCAGCAGGCCGAGGATGGCAGCAATCAGCGGGTTACGCATGGAACGAACTCCAGAAAAGCAGGGATAACTATTGGACGAGAATTGCTTGCGCCAGTTCAAGGTCGCTGGCATGAAGTTTTGCCTGGGTCTGGCGCAGATACCGAAGGGCCGACTCCAATCGTGCGCCTCTCAGTTGGCCGTCACTGGCAATGAATGCCGCGGCATCATCGTGGGCGGCGAGCAGTAGTTTATGGTCGAAGGGGGCGGAGGTCACGAGGCTTGTGGCGTAACCACTGGCGACGGTGCCCTGGGTGGACAGGTTGAAGGCGTCATAAGCGTGGGCTGATGCGCAGTAACCCAGGGTGAGAAAGACTGGCGTGATCAGGAAGCGGGAAGGAAAACGCATGAGGCTCGACAGTTGAAAGTGAGTCCCAAGGCTAGCGCAAGGGCCGGTCTAGAGCCAGCGCCGAAACATTGGGGCACGTTGGACGTGCCCCATGTCTGTACCGCCGTTTAGATCGTCAGGATCGCCTGCGCCAGTTGTGCGTCTGTTGCACTCAGTTGTGGCGCCTTATGGCGAATGTGATCGAGGGCGCTTTCCAGCTTCACACCGCGGATGGAGCCTTCGCTGGCGACGAAGCTGGCGGCGTCGTCACGGGCGGCGAGGACGATCTTGTCATCCTTGAACGACGACGAAACGATGTTGGTGGTCGCATCGGAGGTGGCCTTGAGTGCGTTGACCACCGCATCCGTGGTCACGATGAAGCTGGAGGCTTGGGCACTGGCAGCCACGGCAAACAGAGCCGCGGCGCTAAGCAGGCGAAGACGGGACATGGGGTAACTCCTTTTGGTAGACCATTTGAAATATGGCGCAGTGTCTGCAAAATCAGACGCCAGGCACTCGGCGTTCGCCACGTTCTGAAGTGATATTAGGCCTGTATGTGTCGGTTCGAACAGTCCTGACCCTGTATGCAGGAAGTCAACGCCAGAACGGTTTATCCAATTCATGGCTGCGGTCGGCGTGGCTGATACCCAGATCCGCTAGCTGGCGATCATCGAGTTGAGCCAGCAAACGTCGCGTTCTCGCCCTTTCCAGGCTGGCGCAGAGCCCTTTGAGCAGCCCTCGAAGCCTCTGCTGGCAAGGTCTCGATTGAGCCGATGGAATGGAAAAATCCTGTACGTTCTTCATGGCACGGTCCCTGTCCTGATAAGTGGAGAGCTCCATGCTGACACCCGCCGAATAGTCACTACAGACACACAGAGGCTAAATTGTACTCATTCAGTTTGTTGTTTTTGAAAACTGTACTGGTTGTCGGGGTAGTCTTCTGTAAGACCGGGTTTGCCGGGCCAAAACGACAAAACCCGTCGTGGTTGCCCACGACGGGTTTTGTTTTTTCAATTCGGGTTGCTGGCGGTGGACCTTAAGGTCAGAGCCAGCGACGCTAACTTAGCGCCAGAACGGCTTGCTCAGCTCTTCGTAGCGTTGTGCTTCGCTAATCCCGGCGTCAGCCAGCAGACGCGAATCCAGGCGAGCCAGTTGATGGCGGCTGGTAATGCGGCGCTGCCACAACATCAGGTTGGCGATAACGCGCAGAGGCAGGGAAGCCTGGGTTTTTGCAGCAGTGTCTTCGAAAAACAGATCGGAACTGAGTGTACGTTCCATGGTGGTCATCCTTCCGCTTGTGGCGGGATTAGGTAGTGGTTTAACTGGTGCCCATGATCCTCTTGTTTGCCTAGTCTCTGTAGATACAGTTCATCTGTATTGTGAGAGCTCAGTTAACTGTTTATAGGGGGTGTACTGGTCGAAATTGAGGCAACTGTACCTGTCTGCACTGTTTGAGTGCAAAAATGTTGTTTTACCCCGATGAGGCAGGAATTTTCCGTAGGAAATGACCAGTACAGCAGTACAGTTTTTTTCATATTGTGAGAGCGGCAAGTGCAAGCTGGCGAAACTGTGTTTGCGCCAGCTGCTATCTGTAGCAATTACTTCTTCAGCATGCGCCCGGTTTCTTCCAGGTTTATGTGCCAGCTGAGTGCGTCACGCAGGATGTGCGGGGTGTGTCCGCCGATGGCGCACGCTGCAGTGAAGTAATCATTCAGCGCCTGGCGGTAATCCGGGTGCACGCACTTGTCGATGATGATCCGCGCACGCTCCCGGGGCGCCAGGCCTCGCAAGTCCGCCAGGCCCACTTCGGTCACGAGGATGTCGACGTCATGTTCGGTGTGGTCAACATGGCTGACCATCGGCACCACACTGGAGATCGCACCGCCCTTGGCGATCGACTTGGTCACGAACACGGACAGGTGCGCGTTGCGCGCAAAATCGCCCGAGCCGCCGATGCCGTTCATCATCCGGGTGCCGCAGACGTGGGTGGAGTTGACGTTGCCGTAGATGTCGAACTCCAGCGCCGTGTTGATGCCGATGATGCCAAGGCGGCGCACGACTTCAGGGTGGTTGGAGATTTCCTGCGGGCGCAGGACGAGTTTGTCCTTATAGCGCTCCAGGTTGCCGAACACATCGGCGTTGCGCCGGCTCGACAGGGTGATCGAGCTGCCCGAAGCAAAGCTCAGCTTACCGGCGTCGATCAGGTCGAAAGTCGAGTCCTGCAGCACCTCGGAATACATCGTCAGGTCTTCGAACGGCGAGTCGATCAGGCCACACATCACCGAGTTGGCGATAGTACCGATACCGGCTTGTAGTGGGCCGAGCTTGTTGGTCATGCGTCCAGCGGCCACTTCCTGTTTGAAGAAGTCGATCAGGTGGTCGGCAATGGCTTGGGTCTCGGCGTCTGGCGCCAGCACCGTGGAGGGTGAGTCAGCCTGATTGGTGACCACGATGGCGACGATTTTTTCCGCTGGAATCGGGATGGCGGTGCTGCCAATGCGGTCGTCCACTCTGACCAATGGAATCGGAGTGCGGGTCGGGCGATAGGTCGGGATATAGATGTCGTGCAGGCCTTCGAGGTTCGGATTGTGCGCCATGTTGATCTCGACGATCACGTGCTTGGCGAAAATCGCGAAGCTGGCCGAGTTGCCTACCGAAGTGGTTGGCACGATATGCCCTTGCTCGGTGATCGCAACGGCTTCAATCACGGCGATGTCCGGCAGTTTCAATTGCTGGTTGCGCAATTGCTCCACGGTTTCCGACAAGTGCTGGTCGATGAACATGACTTCACCGGCGTTGATCGCCTTGCGCAGGGTGCTGTCGACCTGAAACGGCATGCGTCGCGACAGGACGCCAGCTTCGGTCAGCTGCTTGTCGAGGTCGTTGCCCAGGCTGGCGCCAGTCATGAGGCTGATCTTCAGCGGCGTGACCTTGGCGCGCTCGGCCAGCGCCTGAGGAACGGCCTTGGCTTCGCCAGCGCGAGTGAAGCCACTCATGCCGACGGTCATGCCGTCCTCAATCAGAGCGGCAGCGTCGGCAGCGCTCATCACTTTGTCCAACAACGAAGGCAGGCGAATACGGTCACGGTACATGGATTGTTATCTCGGGCAACAGGTAGCAGGACGTGCAGTCTAGTGAATTGCGTCGACTTCTGTCCCGCTACCAAGGTCGCAATCGAGGCGTCTATTCAGGGCCTTTCAAGCAAAACACCGTTACCGGATCGGTAATAAAAGAATAGTTTGTCCGACGATTTGCGCAAACAAAAACGCCCCGACGAGTCGGGGCGTTCTGTGTGCCGCAGAGGATTAGTCGACGGCTTTTACCATGTCTTCGATGACCTTTTTGGCGTCACCGAACACCATCATGGTTTTGTCCAGGTAGAACAGTTCGTTGTCCAGGCCGGCATAGCCGCTGGCCATCGAACGCTTGTTGACGATGATGGTCTTGGCCTTGAACGCCTCGAGGATCGGCATGCCGGCAATCGGCGATTTCGGATCGTTCTTCGCGGCCGGGTTGACCACGTCGTTGGCGCCCAACACCAGCACCACGTCGGCCTGACCGAACTCGGAGTTGATGTCTTCCATCTCGAACACCTGGTCGTAAGGCACTTCGGCCTCGGCCAGCAACACGTTCATGTGGCCTGGCATACGACCGGCAACCGGGTGGATCGCGTACTTCACGGTCACGCCGCGATGGGTCAGTTTCTCGGTCAGTTCCTTCAACGCGTGCTGCGCCCGTGCTACCGCCAGGCCGTAGCCCGGAACGATGATCACGGTGTCGGCGTTGGTCAGCAGGAAAGTCGCGTCGTCAGCCGAGCCGGATTTCACCGGACGGGCTTCCTTGGCGCCTGCCGGACCTGCGTCGGCTGTATTGCCGAAACCGCCGAGCAGTACATTAAAGAAGGAGCGGTTCATCGCCTTGCACATGATGTACGAGAGGATCGCACCGGACGAGCCTACCAGCGAACCCGCGATGATCAGCATCGAGTTGTTCAGCGAGAAGCCGATACCTGCCGCTGCCCAGCCGGAGTAGCTGTTGAGCATCGACACGACCACTGGCATGTCCGCGCCACCGATCGGGATGATGATCAGCACACCCATGATGAAGGCCAGGGCCAGCATCAAGGCGAAGGCGCTGAGGTCGCCGGTCAACATGAAGGTGATGCCCAGGCCCAGGGTGGCCACGCCGAGCAGCAGGTTCAGTTTGTGTTGACCGGTGAACTGTACCGGTGCGCCCTGGAACAGACGGAACTTGTACTTGCCCGACAGCTTGCCGAAGGCGATTACCGAACCGGAGAAGGTGATCGCACCAATGGCGGCACCGAGGAACAGCTCCAGGCGGTTACCGGCCGGGATCGCGTCACCCAGTTGCGCGACGATACCCAGCGACTGCGGCTCGACGACCGCCGCAATGGCGATGAACACCGCGGCCAGGCCGATCATGCTGTGCATGAAGGCGACCAGTTCGGGCATCTTGGTCATTTCAACGCGTTTGGCCATGATCGAACCGGCGGTGCCGCCGATCAGCAGACCGACGATCACGTAGACGATACCGTCATGGGCCAGTTCGGCACCTAACTTGTAGATCAGGCCGACCGTGGTGAGGATCGCCAGGCCCATGCCGAGCATGCCGAACAGATTGCCGCGACGCGACGTGGTGGGATGCGAAAGGCCCTTGAGCGCCTGAATGAAGCAAACCGAGGCGATCAAATACAGGGAAGTAACCAGGTTCATGCTCATGCTTGCTGCACCTCAGCCTTGACTGCATCGGCCTTGGCAGCCGGAGCTTTTGCCGGGGCCGCTTTCTTCTTGAACATTTCCAGCATGCGCCGGGTGACCAGGAAGCCACCAAACACATTGACCGCGGCCAGGGCCACGGCCAGGGTGCCCATGGTCTTGCCCAGCGGGGTCACAGTGAGGGCGGCGGCGAGCATGGCGCCGACGATCACAATGGCCGAGATGGCGTTGGTAACAGCCATCAGTGGCGTGTGCAGTGCAGGTGTTACGTTCCAGACCACGTGGTAGCCGACATAGATGGCCAGCACGAAGATGATCAGGTTGTAGATACCGTGAGAGATCAGCATGTCTTCCATTGTTTTTATCCTCAGCCGTTCTTGCGCACGATCTGGCCGTCGCGGCACATCAGGCACGCGGCGACGATATCGTCTTCAAGGTTGATCACCAGTTGTCCTTCTTTATCGAACAACAGTTTCATGAAGTCCAGCAGGTTGCGTGCGTACAGCGCCGAAGCATCGGCCGCCACTGCGCCCGCCAGGTTGGTCGGGCCAACGATGGTCACGCCGTTTTCGACGACCACCTGATCGGCCACGGTCAGCGGGCAGTTACCGCCCTGGGCGGCCGCGAGGTCGATGACCACCGAGCCCGGTTTCATCTGTGCCACGGTTTCTGCGCTGAGAAGCGTCGGTGCCTTGCGGCCGGGAATCAGTGCTGTGGTGATGACGATGTCAGCTTGTTTGGCGCGCTCGTGCACGGCTGCGGCCTGACGCTGCATCCAGCTGGCCGGCATCGGCCGGGCGTAACCACCGACACCAACGGCGCATTCACGCTCTTCGTCGGTCTCGTAAGGCACGTCGACGAACTTCGCGCCGAGGGATTCGATCTGCTCTTTCACCGCAGGACGCACGTCGGAGGCTTCGATCACCGCACCCAGGCGTTTTGCCGTAGCAATGGCCTGCAATCCGGCCACGCCGGCACCCAGGATCAGCACGCGCGCCGCTTTCACGGTGCCCGCAGCTGTCATCAACATCGGCATGAAACGAGGGTAATGGTGAGCGGCCAGCAAGACAGCCTTGTAACCGGCAATGTTGGCTTGCGACGACAGCACATCCAGGCTTTGGGCGCGGGAGGTACGTGGCGCAGCCTCCAGGGCGAAGGCGGTAATGCCGCACTCGGCCATCTTGGCGATGGTTTCGTTGTTGAACGGATTGAGCATACCCACCACAACGGTGCCGCTTTTAATCAGCGCCAGCTCGCTGTCGCTGGGGGCGACCACCTTCAAAATCAGCTCTGCTCCAAACGCATCATTGGCGCTGCCAATGGTTGCGCCTGCCGCTTCATAGGCACTGTCGACAACGCTGGCATTAACGCCGGCGCCGCTTTGTACAGTGACCTTATGACCCTGGCTGATCAGCTTCTTGATGGTTTCCGGGGTTGCAGCAACCCGTGTTTCACCGGTCTGGGTTTCGAGAGGAACACCAATGTGCACGTCAAATCTCCTGCGTGATCTTATTGAGTAAACCCATGCACTACGGATGGTGCGGCTGGGGCGGCCGATCAGCACGATCCCGCCAAATCAGGGCGGGGCGCGGCATTTTGCAGGCGAACTTTGTGCCCTTCAAGGGATTATGACGGGTGACGGAAAATTAACTACAAGTCACCCCGTGACCGAATGTCGCAACCAACCGGCTCGATCCCTTGCAGACCGTGCTTTACAAGGATTCTGGTCGAAATTGAAGAATTTATACATCGGCCGTATGAATGATGCGGCATCGCCTCGAAATAGTGGCGCAAAGCCGCATGATCAGGCGCTTGTGGGACGTTTGTACGACTTTTCGATACAGTTTGCTGTTATGCGACAAATCCGTATATCTGTAGGGATTTGTTTTTGCTGACTACGGGGTCAGGTAACGTGGGAAAGCCTTTACTCCTCTAGGCTGTAGCTGTGCGCCTGGTTTACCAGCCAGTCGCGAAATGCCCTTAAAGACGCGGATTCGACCTTTCGCTCAGGAATCATCAGGTAATAAGCCTTGATGCTGGACAGTGCTTGCGGGTTGGCGATCACCAGACGTTTTTCTTTCAACTCCCTTTGAATCAGGAACGGCGGAATCAGGGCAATGCCCATGTCATGCATGGCCGCCTGGGCGAGCATGGAGAATAGCTCGTAGCGGGGGCCTGTCATGTCTCGCGGGACATTCAGGTGTTGGGAATCGAACCACTGACGCCAGGCATAAGGACGGGTGGTTTGTTGCAGCAGGGGCAAATCGGCGATTTCGCCGGGCGTAAGGCTGGTCTTGTTTGCGAGCAGGCTGGGGCTGCAAACGGGCATCGGATTTTCACCCATCAGCCTGTGGGATTCTGTACCCGACCAATCCGCGTCGCCGAAGTAGATCGCGGCATCGAAATCAGTGTCGGCGAACAGGAACGGGCGTGTGCGGTTGGTCAGGTTGACCGTCACTTCCGGGTGCTTGTGCTGGAAGTCCTTGAGCCGTGGCAGCAGCCATTGGGTACCGAAAGTCGGGACCACGGCCAATTCGATTACGTTGGTGCCCTGCTGACCCATCACGGACAAGGTGTCGCGCTCAACCGCATCCAGTTGAGTGGCGACCCGGCGGCTGTAGGAAAGCCCGGCCTCCGTCAGCTTCACTCCACGCCGCGAACGTCGGAACAGTTCTACGCTGAGGAACTCTTCAAGGCTGGCGATCTGTCGGCAAATCGCCCCCTGGGTCAGCGAAAGTTCCTGGGCGGCCTTGGTGAAGCTTTCATGGCGCGCCGCGGCCTCGAAGCTGATCAGGGCGGTGGTGCTGGGTATCTTCCTGCGCATGTACGTCAACCTCACTAATGCATCGCATAAAAGCTCTTTTGCGATGTTTCGGAGTGAGAAATTAGCACAACAGTATGCGAAATCCTCGTTTGCCGTAGCGTCGATCCAGGCCTAGGATCAGTCCACGTTATTTGACCCGATTCGAGAGGACACACACATGGGCGGTAAAGCTAGCTTCAACTGGATCGATCCCCTGCTGCTGGATCAACAGCTCACTGAAGAAGAACGCATGATTCGCGACACGGCTGCGCAGTTCGCTCAGCAGAGCCTGGCGCCGCGCATTCTTGAAGCTTTCCGCCATGAGAAGACCGACCCGGCGATCTTCCGCGAAATGGGCGAAGTGGGTCTGTTGGGCGCAACCATTCCTGAGCAGTACGGTGGCAGCGGCCTGAACTACGTCAGCTATGGCCTGATCGCTCGCGAAGTCGAGCGTATCGACTCCGGCTATCGCTCGATGATGAGTGTTCAGTCCTCGCTGGTGATGGTGCCGATCAATGAGTTCGGTACCGAAGCGCAGAAGCAGAAGTACCTGCCGAAACTGGCCTCGGGCGAGTGGATCGGCTGCTTCGGCCTGACCGAGCCTAACCACGGTTCCGACCCGGGCGCGATGATCACTCGTGCGCGCAAAGTGGAAGGCGGCTACAGCCTCACCGGCAGCAAGATGTGGATCACCAACAGCCCGATTGCCGACGTGTTCGTGGTCTGGGGCAAGGACGATGCCGGCGACATCCGTGGCTTCGTTTTGGAGAAAGGCTGGAAAGGCCTGAGCGCTCCGGCGATTCACGGCAAGGTTGGCCTGCGGGCATCGATCACCGGTGAAATCGTCATGGACAACGTGTTCGTGCCCGAAGAGAACATCTTCCCGGATGTCCGTGGCCTGAAAGGTCCTTTCACCTGCCTCAACTCGGCACGGTACGGCATCTCCTGGGGCGCACTGGGTGCGGCCGAGTTCTGCTGGCACACCGCTCGCCAGTACACCCTGGATCGTCAACAGTTCGGCCGTCCATTGGCAGCCACTCAGTTGATCCAGAAGAAACTGGCCGACATGCAGACCGAAATCACCATGGCGCTGCAAGGCTGCCTGCGTCTGGGTCGTATGAAGGATGAGGGCACTGCTGCAGTCGAAATCACTTCGATGATGAAGCGCAACTCCTGCGGCAAGTCCCTGGACATCGCGCGCATGGCTCGCGATATGTTGGGTGGCAATGGCATCTCCGATGAGTTCGGCGTTGCTCGCCACCTGGTGAACCTGGAAGTGGTGAATACCTATGAAGGTACTCATGACGTCCACGCGCTGATCCTCGGTCGTGCGCAAACCGGCATCCAGGCGTTCTATTAACAGGAGGACGTCCATGGGCGCGCTATCGCATCTACGGGTACTGGATTTATCGCGGGTGCTGGCCGGACCTTGGTCCGGGCAGATCCTGGCCGACCTCGGCGCCGAAGTGATCAAGGTCGAGCGTCCCGGTAACGGTGATGACACGCGCGCCTGGGGGCCGCCGTTCCTTAAAGATGCTTATGGGGAAAACACCAGCGAGGCCGCCTATTACCTGTCGGCCAATCGCAACAAACAATCGGTCACCATCGACTTCACTCGCCCCGAAGGCCAGAAGCTGGTGCGTGAGCTGGCGGCGAAGTCGGACATCCTGATCGAAAACTTCAAGGTTGGTGGTCTGGCGGCCTATGGCCTGGACTATGAATCGCTGAAGGCGATCAATCCGGACCTGATCTATTGCTCGATCACCGGGTTTGGCCAGACCGGTCCTTACGCCAAGCGTGCGGGTTATGACTTCATGATCCAGGGGCTGGGCGGTCTCATGAGCCTCACGGGGCGACCTGAAGGCGAAGAAGGCGCGGGGCCGGTGAAGGTTGGCGTGGCGCTGACGGACATCCTGACCGGGCTGTACTCGACTGTAGCGATCCTGGCTGCACTTGCGCATCGGGATCACGACGGCGGGGGCCAGCATATCGACATGGCGCTGCTGGACGTGCAGGTGGCCTGCCTGGCCAACCAGGCCATGAACTACCTGACGACAGGCAATGCGCCTAAACGCTTGGGTAATGCTCATCCGAACATTGTGCCCTATCAGGATTTTCCTACGGCGGATGGCGATTTCATCCTTACCGTCGGGAACGACGGGCAGTTCCGCAAGTTCGCGGAAGTGGCCGGACAGCCGCAGTGGGCGGACGATCCGCGTTTTGCCACCAACAAGCTGCGGGTGGCGAACCGCGCGGTACTGATTCCGCTGATCCGCCAGGCAACGGTGTTCAAGACCACCGCTGAATGGGTGGCGCAGCTGGAGCAGGCGGGCGTGCCTTGCGGGCCTATCAATGACCTGGCGCAGATGTTTGCCGATCCTCAGGTCAAGGCACGCGGGTTGGCCATCGAGCTGCCGCATGCGCTGGCGGGAATGGTGCCTCAGGTGGCGAGCCCTATTCGTCTGTCCGAAACCCCAGTGGAGTACCGGTTTGCGCCACCTCTGCTGGGTGAGCATACGCTGGAGGTATTGCATCGGGTCCTGGGGCTGGATGCAGGAGCGGTGTCTGCGCTCAAGGCGTCTGGCGTGCTCTGATTGCTCTCTTCTATATAGGGAAGCGCTTTTGCTTCTCTATATAGGTCTCAAATCAGGCGTTTTAGCGCTTTCTGCAAGTTATTGATAGAAGAGCAAAATCAGTGCTTGACGGCAGA
>NZ_AKJO01000002.1:0-1120 GCF_000282295.1 Pseudomonas sp. GM33 | reverse complement strand
CAGGCTGCGATCTTTTGATTCAGGCGATCAGATGCCTTGCGGAGTCTCTTCGCCGCCCAGCGCTTCAACCAGCGCCGGCAGGAAGTCGCCGAAGGTCAGCATCATCAGGGTGAAGCTGGCGTCCAGTTGGCCCAGGGCTTCGTCGCCGCCGTCCTGTTCCGCCTGGTCTTGCAGCAGGTCTTCGAACTTCAGGCGCTTGACCACCATCTTGTCGTCGAGGACGAACGACAGTTTGTCCTGCCAGGCCAGGGACAGTTGAGTGACCACTTTGCCGGTGCTCAGGTGCAGCTGGATTTCTTCGCTGGTCAGGTCCTGGCGCTTGCAACGCACAATGCCGCCGTCTTCGTGGGTGTCGCGCAGTTCGCACTCGTCCAGTACAAAGAAATCGTCCGCGGCTTTCTGCGTGGTGACCCACTCGGTCATGGTCGCGGTCGGCGACATTTTCACGGTCAGCGGACGCACCGGCAGGGTGCCGATCACTTCACGCAAGGTCGACAGCAAGTCTTCGGCGCGTTTCGGGCTGGCCGAGTTGACCAGGATCAGGCCCTGTTTCGGCGCAATGGCGGCGAAGGTCGAGGAGCGGCGGATAAAAGCGCGGGGCAGGAAGGCCTGGATGATTTCATCCTTGATCTGATCGCGCTCCTTCTTATAGACCTTGCGCATTTGCTCGGCTTCGATCTCTTCGACCTTTTCCTTGACCGCGTCACGTACGACGCTGCCCGGCAAAATACGTTCTTCCTTGCGCGCGGAAACCAGCAGGAAGTCACCGCTGACGTGCACCAGTGGCGCATCTTCGCCTTTGCCGAACGGCGCGACGAAACCGTAGGTGGTCAACTCCTGGCTTGCACATGGGCGCGCCAGTTTGGTGGCCAGTGCAGTTTCCAACGCCTCGGCATCAACAGGCAGATCTTGGGTCAGGCGATAGATAAGCAGGTTTTTGAACCACATGGGGTGAGTCTCTCCTTTATACAAAGGGGGGCATTATTGTCTTCGCCGTGCCATAGGCCAACCTTTCTCTAAGCCTTTGGAAGGCCTGAGAAAATTATTTAAAAAAGTGCTTGCCAGAGGTTGGGTCGCTCCGTAGAATGCGCGCCACACCGAAGCGAAGGGTGATTAGCTC
>NZ_AKJO01000001.1:0-1816 GCF_000282295.1 Pseudomonas sp. GM33 | reverse complement strand
CGACGGCGATGAAGTAGCGCAGGCAACAACTTTACCTACGGAAGTGTAAAGGCGTCTCCGATTATTCGACCGTGATGTATCTATATTAATCAGAACAAAAAACTGACCTATCGGATCATTCCGAAATCTTTGTAATACAGATCCGATCGCATATTTACCCCATTGAGCGATTTTCTTGTTCATGCTTAATTATCGAGGAGTCTAAACAAAGAACTCAGAAACCCACAAATCAAAACCGAACAAGGATGTAGGTAATGACTCAAAATGGAATCAACTTGCCCGCCACAGATGTTGTAGGCAGCTGGAGAGGTTCATCAGGTGGATACTGGTCTACGGACGGCATCATTATTGATGGCACTTACGTTCTCCCTCCACCAGAACCCGAGGTGGTTACGGAAGATAAAAAACCCCTTATCATCGACATGATAAAGCGTCAAACGGGACTTGACGAATTTACTTTCAATTTAAAAATACTAGACAAGGCATTAAACAAAAATGATGCATATGGCGCAATTAAAGATATTTGGCGTATCGTGGAAAGCGATCGTGGATGGGTAGATCCATACTGGAGAATCAACGATGATCTTTTCAAAAACAAAATCGTGAATTTTAGCTTGGCTGACGCTCTGCAAAAAAGTGGTTTCAGCTCAAGAGAAGCTATTATTGCAGTTGCCAGTTCCGGGCATGCAGACAGTACTTCATACAAGCTGGAAACCCCAAAACTTTCTGGAGGCACGTTCAGTCCTGTCAAGGCACTTGGACATTACCTATGGGGTAAAGGGCAAAAGCTTGAAGTCGACATCAACACCATCGGACTCAATATTTTAGAGCACAAACTACCATTACTAAGACAGGCGATTGAACACACAAAATTACCTGGCGTATATAATCTTGTCGACCCGCGCGTTGGATACGACACATATAGCGACAATCTAGCAACTTGGGCTTATCTGGGCAGAATTACTTTGAGCATGACAGGAGACTTTATACGAAGTAACGATGACTCCTGGCGATTTATTGGTGTAATAAAAGCCTACCATGACAGATACGATTTCAACGAGAGTGACAGACCTCCTGCATTAGAACATTTAACCACTGCCGGCAGGGCACTACCGGGAACAGGTTTTGAAATAGATATTTCAGGCGAACACAAAATACACTTAGTTGGCAAAGGACATCAAGTTCAACCGTTCTAATAATATCTAGGCAGTCAAATAATATCTGACTGCCTCTTTAATTATCAGCAGGGCACTATAACCATGTTCAATAAGCACTTTCGAACACTGTACCTCACAACGCTACCAATCTCTTCAGCTGCGAGTTGTTACATCGTTATTCTAAATTACAAAAACAGCATTTACCCTACCATGCAGGACACGATAGCAATCCCATTAGTCTCTATGATCGGATTGCTTGCCACACTATTATTACTATCCACCATCCAAAATCCGCTTTACAAACAGCTATACCATCAAAAGACAACCAATATTGCTTCAACTGCCTTAGCATTATTTTCCACAACAGCCTCGTCAGCATTGCTTATTGGATCTATTAATTATTGGCTCACTCCAAATCACTTAGGAATTTCCGCACTTTACTTCATCACATTTGCTACCTATGTAATCCACCAATTAAACTTTTACAAAAAATTCGCCTCGCGAAGAAAATGACCAACTCACTCTGGGCACCTTTGGTGACGGCCCAACGCTTGCAAGTTAAGCTCATAGAGCATCATCAAGATATCCTTACGCTTTGGACTCAACCTTTTGCGTCAGCAGCTCAACAAACGCTTTGGCCATCGCCGACTTCTGATCCT